>NZ_MLYQ01000131.1:0-7419 GCF_001866725.1 Bacillus sp. MUM 13 | reverse complement strand
TTGACAAAGGCTGTTTTCGTTATCTTTGCTCCTATGGAACAAGGGGGTGATTTCCGCTCCAGGATGCTCGCTTTCCGTGGGGCGGGCGGTGAGCCTCACAAGCAAAGTTTGCGGGGTCTCACTTTCGCGCTAGTCCCACAGGAGTCTCGCACCTTACACTCCAATCAACACGGTATAACAACAGGATTGCTTCACAGAACATATTAAAAAACAACATTCTTTAAGAAAAGAGCCTAAAGTTTATATCCCCATGCAATAAAAGTGCCCTCTTTGGCTGCAAGAGGGCACTTTGCGCAAACTAATGCAGAATGTTTGCGTTTACATGATGAATTCTTTTTTTTTTGAGAACCGAATCCAGTTCAGCTTCCAATATATTTAAGGAAGCATCATACAAATGCTTTTCGTCAGAGGTTTTGAATACTCCCTGGGCCAGCAGCTGCTCAATCAGCCAAGTTTTCCTGTTTTCATTTATAGGGACAGTTTCTTTCATTCTAAATTTTCCTTTCATATGCTGGTAAATGATGCTGCTAAGCTTAGCAGGCCTGCTCTTTTAAAATAGTCGGCTTCTTTGGAATTCAAAAAGAGCAGGCCTTTAACTTTTAAGCTTTATTTAAATAAGCAGCACCAAAGTTTATATACCTTTTATTGCGTCATTCTAAACATCTTTACTGCACATTATAAAATGAAACTTCCCGCAGATGCAATTTAACCCAGATTCAGCATTTAAATGTCTGATAACAGCATGCATTCCAGGCTTAAGGCTGCCTATCCTCTTGCCAGTTCAGTATTTTTTGTTTCCTTGCCAAATATCAGTACGACTGCCGCACCGGCAAAAACAGAAATGGTAAAAATGGTGAAAATTGCTGACACAGATACTTCTCTTTCAAGCAGATAGCCGGCTGCAAGCGGGCCTAAAATGCCGCCTACCCTTCCAAAGGAAGCAGCCATTCCTGATCCGGTTCCTCTAAATGATGTTGGATATTGTTCGGGTGTATAAGCATACATCGCTCCCCAAGCTCCGAGATTAAAGAAAGAAAGAAAAATTCCAGACGTAATCAAAGAAGGCAAATTTGCTGCATGTCCAAAAAAGTATGCACTAGCAGCCGTGCCTAACAAGTATGTAACCAAAACAAACTTCCGTCCTGCCTTTTCAATAAGCCATGCTGCCGTAAAGTATCCAGGAAGCTGGGCAAGAGTCATAATCAAGACATATTCAAAGCTTTTGATCAAACTGAAGCCTTTCAGCACCATTACGCTTGGAAGCCATAAAAACATTCCATAATAAGAAAAGACGACACAAAACCAAAGTATCCATAATACAAGGGTCTGGCGCAAATATTCTTTTCCCCACACCTTCTTCATATTTTGCATAACGGATGATTTCTGCTGTGGTTCCAGGCTTTCATACCGCGGTGAATCAGGTAAACTCCAGCGCAGATATAAGGTATACAGTGCAGGAATGGCACTAAGAATAAGCGCAATTCTCCAGCCGTAATGAGGAATGACAAAATAAGAAATCAAGGCTGCCGCAATCCATCCGATTGCCCAAAAGCTTTCAAGCAATACGACGACTTTTCCTCTCTGGTGAGCGGGAACACTTTCAGATACCAATGTGGAGGCAACTGGAAGCTCTCCGCCAAGTCCCATTCCAATAAAGAACCTTAAAATTAAAAATACTGCAAGTGTAGTTGCAGCTGCTGATAAACCGCTGCCAATAGAGAAAAACAATAAAGTAACAATAAAGATATTCTTGCGTCCTGCTTTATCAGAAAGAGACCCAAACAACAATGCTCCAACTGCCATGCCAATAGAATTGACACTTCCTATCCAGCCCATTTGCCCTGCTGTTAAGCCCCACTCTTGCTTCAGAGCTACTATAATAAATGAAAGCATTCCAACATCCATCGCATCAAAAAGCCAGCCTAATCCTGCAACTGCAAGCAGTCTTTTTTCCGAAATCTTCTTTTCCATAAAACCCTCCCATTGACGGATCATTTATCTTGTTTCAGGTATATTTACATTAAAACCTGCTTCCCTTATTCTACCTGCACTTATTCATTTATACCATAAAGCTTTTTTGAAATAGAAATTAACTTTATTATGGCATTATCTTTTTGCCTGCTCCCTATGATGGTTTTAATAATGTCTGTATACGGCCTTATTTTAACGGCCTCACGACAGGAATTACTGGCTCTATCTTCGGAGCATATATAAAAACAGCTTGTCTGAACTTTATCACGGCTCTGCCTTCACAGTTGTTAATTGTTGGACAGATATCACGCTGGCTGCTTGCCAAATATATTAAACCATCTGCTTTAACATCTTAATAGGGTGTAAGCGAGTGTTTGGGTTTCATCAGCTGATTAATTTTGCTGCGTCTAAATCTCTTAATATCCAGAACTTTTTATCCTAATAACCTGAACAAAAGAACGTAAAAGACACAGAGCAGCTTCTAAAAACAGCCTGTGTATTCCAATCCTGGATTACAAGGCTGTTTTTGAATGGCTGCCTGGATAGTATATATTATGCTATTTTTTGACCATTAAATACATAAAATACGGTGCACCTATTACTGTTACGATGATACCTGCCGGAATTCCGCTGGGATCTAAGATAACTCTTCCAACAGTATCAGCAGCTAAAAGCAGGATTGCTCCTATCAAGGCAGCAATCGGCAGGAATGTCTGATGCCTGGGCCCGACAAGCCCCCTGGATATATGAGGTGCCATGAGACCTATAAAGGCAATGCCTCCGCTTACAGAAACGGATGCTGAAGCAAGGGCAACAGAAATAAAAATCAGCACCACTCTTTCCTTTTCTACACGGACACCAAGTCCAATAGATATATGTTCATTTAAACTCAAGGTGTTTAATACATTTGATTTAATAAAAACGTAAGGCAAGAGCAAGACAATCCACGGAAGCAAAGCCAGAACGAATATCCAGTCATCTCCCCAAATTCTTCCCGCCAGCCAGTTAGCAAAAAAGTCATATTGCTGACGTTCCAATCTTATTGATAACGTTAAAAGCGCTCCGTACAGAGCAGCCGCCATCCCTACACCTATCAATACCAGTGTGGAGGGGTCAATGCCCCCCCCTTTCTTATATGCCATAAAATAGATGACTAACGCTGTCAAAACCCCTCCGATTAGAGCAATAAACGGAAGTATGTATATAAAATTTGAAGATTCAGCAGAAAAGAACATAACATAAATAACTACCATCAGGCCAGAGCCTGCATTGATTCCGAGTATTCCCGGCTCTGACAGAGGATTTCTGGTTATGCTCTGAAGAATCGCACCTGATACCGCCAGCCCTGCTCCTGCAAGAACAGCAATCATGATTCTTGGCAAGCGAAAACCAAATAAAATGAGGTTTTCTCTATCAGTGCCCTGCCCGATTATTGTCCGGCCAAGCTGTGAGGGAGTTAAAGAAACATATCCAGTCGCCACACTTATAACAAAAACCAAAATCAGGCAGACAAAAGAAGATATCATTATGATTCTGTTCCTTTTTTGTTTTTCAACTTGTATCATGAGAGCCTTTTCCCCCTTTTTCTTGCAAGATAAAGGAAAAAAGGAACGCCGATTATGGATACAACGGCACCCATAGGAGTCTCGTAAGGTATATTAACCATTCTAGCCGCTGTGTCGGCCACAACCATGAGTATACTGCCAAAAATGGCCGTGCAGGGGATGATCCACCGATAATCAGTCCCGACTAGGAAACGGACAACATTAGGCACGATTAAACCCGCAAAGGCAATAGGGCCAACAAGTGACACTGAGGCTCCTGCCAGAACAAGCACAACGATCATCAGGACCGTTTTTGTAAAAACAGTACGCTGCCCCAAGCCTTTTGCCATTTCTTCACCGAAACTTAAAACGGTCAATCCTCTTGAGAACATGAGTGCAATTAGAATCCCTGAAATAATAATAGGAAAGACCAATTTCAGCTGAAACCAGGTAGTTCCGGATACTCCTCCGGCTGACCAGAATGCAAGATCCTGAGATAATTTAAAAAAGATTGCAATACCTTCACCTAACGCAGACAATAAAGCGGAAACGGCCGCTCCTGCAAGCGTAATTCGCAATGGGGTCATCCCTTTGCGGTTTAATGAGCTTAAGCCAAAGACCATACCTGCTCCAAGGCCTGCTCCAAGAAACGATATGAACATGATGGCTATGAAGCCTGCACCGGAGAAAAAAGCAAAAACAATCGCAAGTGCCAGACTGGCTCCAGCATTTAACCCTAGTAACCCGGGATCAGCAAGGGGATTCCTTGTCATCCCCTGCATGATTGCCCCGCTGACAGCAAATCCGGCTCCCGTAATGGCGGCTCCTAATTCCCTCGGAAGCCTTAACCCGGCAATAATTTGATCGGCTCTTCTGGCATGATCATATGAAAATACAGATTTCCAAACTGACAAAAAGTCTATGTTGGCTGCCCCGACAGAAACCGCTAAAATCATGCTGCCTATAAGTAATATGGACCCTAAAGCCAAAATGGATATACCTAACGCAGGTCTTGAATACACCTTGCTTTTTTGATCTGTTTCGGATTTATTCATCATCATTAGCTAGTTCCTTTTCAGTTACTTAACTTTAGTCAGGGCTTTTACAATATAGTCCATCTCTTTTTCAAGGGAAATCGGATCATTGAAGTAAAAAGATTTGGAATCAAATTTTATGACGCGGCCGTTTTTCACTGCGGGTATTTGTTTCCAGGCATCAGTTTTCATAAATGAGTTATTCGCAGTAGAAGCCCCTTCGCCTACAAAGATATAGTCTCCTGCATATTCAGGAATCAGTTCGGCAGAAATCGCCTTATATCCAGGCCCCATAACATCTTTGTTTAACCGATCATTTCCTTTTAAACCCAGTGCCTGATAGATGACTTCCGTACCCCGGCCCCAGTTCTTCCCATAAACATACATATCTTTTCCGTAGGTCTCAAAAACCATGGCAGTTGCATCTTCTCCGATTGCTTTTTGTACTTTTTTCTTTTCGGTTTCTGCTTGATCATTCCATTCGGAAACCCATTTTCTTGCTTCTTTTTCTTTTCCGACAATTTTCCCTATTTCAATATGCTGATCAAGGTAGTTGTACTTATCGTAAGTTAAAACAGCTGTCGGGGCTATTTCAGAATATTTTTTAAGATTTTTGTCATCAGAATATGTAATGATTAAATCGGGTTTTAATGCCAAGAGCTTCTCCATGGAATCTGCTGTTACAACTTCTGCATGATCCAGTTTGTGTCCATAAAACTTATTTGTCTTTGGATATTCATTGACTGCAATTGGCGTTATGCCGAGCGCAAGCAGGTTTCCTGCATACGTTGCTGCCAGCATAGCGACTCGTTTCGGCTTGGCGGGTACTTTTACATCACCTTTTTCACCATGATAAATTCTGGTTTCCGGGGCCGCATCAGATGTTACATCACTTTTTTTCTCCTTTTCCGATTGGCCGCCGCACGCCGTGAGTAACCCAATCATTAACACTGCAATTATACTTAATAAAGATTTTCTGTTTTTTCGCATACTATTCATCTCCAAATTCTTAGTCATTTTTTTGCCTCATACATATGTAATTCTGCCTTTAGATGACAACCACTTCTGGAACTTTATGTGAGTTTATTAGATTATAAGTGGAGCAGATTGGCTTATTTGTCCTGGGATCAGTGCCAATCACAGCATCTATGTTAAAGGCGAGGCGCAGAACCTCTGGAGTCATGACCTCTTCTGCTGTTCCTTCTTTTATGATTGAACCATCCTTTAAGGCAACGATATGGTCCGCGAAACGGGCGGCGTGGTTCAAATCGTGAATAACCATGACGATGGTGCGCTTTTCTGCTTCATTTAAGTACCGAAGAAGCTCCAATACCTCTAACTGATGTGATAAATCCAGATAGGTTGTTGGTTCATCCAGAAGAATAATATCGGTTTCCTGTGCTAATGCCATGGAGATCCATACCTTTTGTCTTTGACCTCCAGAAAGCGCATCCACCGTTTTGTCTCTAAATGCATGAATCCCTGTAACCCCAAGAGCCCATTCGACCACTTCTTTATCTTTATCATTCCTTCTCCCAATGCCCCTTTGATAAGGAAACCTTCCGTAGGAAACCAATTCTGAAACAGTCAGGCCTTCCGGGGCATCCGGTGACTGAGGCAGTATCGCCATTTCTTGAGCGATTTTTTTAGTAGACTTCTTGCTGATTTCTTTTCCATCCAGATATACTGCACCGGACTTTGCCGAAAGTATCCGGGAAAGTGTCTTTAATACGGTGGACTTTCCGCAGCCGTTCGGCCCAATAACAGCTGTAATTTTCCCGTCTGGAATTTCCAGGCTCAGATTTTCTACAATCTCATGATCACCGTATACAATTTTTAAATTCTCAGTATATAGTCTCGACACCGGTAATCCCTCCCTGCTTTTATTGAAAATTAATCAATCTTTCACCTCAATTGCATGTTAAGTCTCACGGTGTAATTGATAACGATTATCATTATCAATTTTGTTTTATTATAATGCAGCTCTACAAACCCGTCAATATATGAATAGGTATTTTCTGAATTTATCAGCACCTATCTATGCTCCAATTTCGATGGCGTAAGAAGATAGATAACCAGGAAAGGATTAATTTTGCACGACACTATGAATTTCATCTTTAATCTTATTCAGTTTCCTGCCGCTTCTCATGTATACTTAAACCATATATTCTTAAAAAGGGGGATATTTTACATGAATGCCGTTGATTCTATTATTTTAAATTTTAATGAAGTCAGAAGAAGAAGTATAAAGGTGTGGACCTCTATTCCTGCTGACCGGCTTCAATGGAGGCCAGACAGCGAAGCTATGAATTGTCTGGAAATGATCAGACATGTATTAGAAAGTGAACATTATTATCACCTGGCCATCAAAAATCAAGGCAGTCTAACTGAGTTTCATTCGCCTTTTGAAAATCGCCCCTATACTACAGCAGAGTCAGAAATCAGTTTTGCAGAACCTTACCGAAAACAGTTTATGGATACAATCAGGTCATTTTCAGAAAATGATTTAGAGAATATAAAAATTGACCGCTCTGATGCAGGATATATCAGAAATTTAGGAGATATGTTATTACGAGTGGCATATCACGAAACAATACATACCGGACAGCTGCTAGACTATTTAAGAACGGCTGGAATACCTAGGATTAACATTTGGGACTAAGAAGAAAAAAGGGTGCGGCATAAAAAAAATGCAGCACCCTTTTTGCAGTATATTATGAGTCTGTTACATTCCGATTTTTTTAAAGGCTCTTTTCTTAAAGATTGTTGTTTTTAATGAGTTCTGAGAGGTAATTTCATTATTAAATGAGGTTGATTGAAGTGCAAGGTGCGAGACTCCTGCGGGATTAGCGGGAAGGTGAGACCCCGCA
>NZ_MLYQ01000130.1:0-710 GCF_001866725.1 Bacillus sp. MUM 13 | reverse complement strand
GTCCTCTTGCCGGCACCATCAATATTTTGATGATTAGAATGTTTAGAGCCATTAGCTCAGTTGGTAGAGCATCTGACTTTTAATCAGAGGGTCGAAGGTTCGAATCCTTCATGGCTCACCATTCATATGCGGGTGTGGCGGAATTGGCAGACGCACCAGACTTAGGATCTGGCGCCGCAAGGCGTGGGGGTTCAAGTCCCTTCACCCGCACCATATGCGGAAGTAGTTCAGTGGTAGAATACAACCTTGCCAAGGTTGGGGTCGCGGGTTCGAATCCCGTCTTCCGCTCCATTATTTCGTATATGCCGGGGTGGCGGAACTGGCAGACGCACAGGACTTAAAATCCTGCGGTAGGTGACTACCGTACCGGTTCGATTCCGGTCCTCGGCACCACTATATTATAATATGCGCCCGTAGCTCAATTGGATAGAGCGTCTGACTACGGATCAGAAGGTTATGGGTTCGACTCCTTTCGGGCGCGCCATATTACGGGAAGTAGCTCAGCTTGGTAGAGCACTTGGTTTGGGACCAAGGGGTCGCAGGTTCGAATCCTGTCTTCCCGACCAGTTTTTCTTTATGTTATGGGGCCTTAGCTCAGCTGGGAGAGCGCCTGCCTTGCACGCAGGAGGTCAGCGGTTCGATCCCGCTAGGCTCCACCAATAATTTAGTCATTTGCTAGGTAAATGACAGAGATTGCTCTTTGAAAACTG
>NZ_MLYQ01000013.1:0-81898 GCF_001866725.1 Bacillus sp. MUM 13 | reverse complement strand
TCCTGCGGCAACGTCTTTGTGACCCCCATCCTGGGGGCCTAAGCAAATAGGGTTTTGGTCTCTGAAGGCGCTCTTTGCCTTCCGAGGACAAAACATCTTTTGCACAGCGGTCTAGGCACTGAAGCTAGATTACACAAAATGCTGAAGCGCCTTGTGAGGAGGATCAAAGACTAACAACGCCGCGCTGCATCCTGCAGAAACGCCTAAAGACGCAAAAAAGCCGGAGACTGGGTCTCCGGCTTTTGCTGCTTTCCTCATACCAAAAAGGGCTGGGGAATTATGCGCGTGATACGTATGAACTTTCAGTTGTATTGATGATAAGTTTATCGCCTTGGTTAATGAAGAAAGGAACCTGGACAGTAAGGCCTGTTTCCAGTGTAGCAGGCTTAGTGCCGCCTGAAGCTGTGTCGCCTTTGATTCCTGGTTCAGTTTCAGTCACTTCAAGCTCAACTGTGTTCGGAAGCTCAACTCCAAGAGTCTCACTTTGGAATGTCATGATGTGAACATCCATATTTTCTTTAAGGAACTTAAGCTCGCGTTCAATAGAGCTTGCAGGAAGTTCGATTTGATCGTATGTTTCGTTGTCCATGAAAACATGGTTATCGCCGCTTGCATATAAATACTGCATTTTACGGTTTTCGATATGAGCTCTCGCTACTTTTTCACCTGCGCGGAACGTTTTTTCCTGAATAGCTCCCGTACGGAGATTTCTAAGTTTGGAGCGGACAAATGCTGCACCTTTTCCCGGTTTAACATGCTGGAACTCAATTACCTGCCAAATTCCATTGTCTACTTCAATCGTTAAGCCTGTGCGAAAATCATTTACAGAAATCATTTTTTTCCTCCTACATGTTTTACAGAATAATTAACTCTTTCGATGAATGAGTAAGAGCTTCATTGCCCTCTTTTGTAACAATTGTATCATCCTCTATGCGGACACCGCCAATTCCAGGCAAATAAATACCCGGTTCAACAGTGACCGCCATACCCGGTTCCAGTATGATATCAGACTTAAGGGAAAGGGCTGGCCCTTCATGGACTTCAAGGCCAATTCCATGTCCTGTCGAATGGCCGAAGTATTCCCCGTATCCTTTTTCATCAATAAGGTTGCGTGTCAAAGCATCAGCTTCCTTGCCTGTCATGCCTGGCTTGATGCCTGCCATAGCCCGCAGCTGTGCCTCCAGTACAATATTATAAATCTTCTTAAGCTCGTCACTTGGCTGTCCGACAGCAAGTGTCCGTGTGATGTCCGAAACATAGCCATTGAAATATGCGCCGTAATCCAAGGTTACAAAGTCGCCGGTTTCAATGACTTTATCCGTCGCTACTCCATGCGGCAGAGCAGAACGCTTGCCGGAGGCTACAATGATATCGAAGGAAGAAGATGTAGCTCCTTGCTTTCTCATAAAGAATTCAAGTTCATTTGAAACATCAAGCTCGGTTATGCCCGGGCGGATAAAATCTACAATATGTGTAAATGCTGCATCTGCAATATCAGCAGCTTCCTTTAATATCTTAATCTCTGATGGAGTCTTTATCAAGCGTAATTTCTCAACAAGGCCTGAAACAGGAATAAGCTCTCCATCAAAAGCATTTTCATAGCTTTTAAAAGAAGAAAAAGTCAAATGCTCCTGTTCAAAGCCCAGCTTTTTGATTCCCATGTCTTTTGCTTGCTTGGCCACTTCTTCAGGAATCGATCCTTTATGCTGAACAATGTCGTAGCCCTGTGCCTGCTTGCCTGCCTGTTCTGTATAACGGAAGTCTGTAATGAACTTCGCTTCTGACTGTGAAATCAGGACAACTCCTGCAGAACCAGTGAAATTCGTCATATGCCGGCGATTGTATGTACTAGTAATTAAAAATCCATCAGCCTGCACGTTCTCTAATGCTTGGCGGAAACGCTGTAATTTCTCCATTTTATACTCTCCCTTTTATTATCTTTAACAAAGCCTGAAGCGCCAGCTCATACCCGTGCACACCAAGACCGGCAATCTGTCCGGCAGCGGCAGGGGCTATGACCGAAACATGCCGGAAACTTTCCCTGGCATGGATGTTAGAAATATGCACTTCAATCAATGGAACATCTATTCCGGCTACAGCATCACGTATTGCATAGCTGTAGTGCGTGAAAGCTCCCGGATTCATAATGATTCCGTCCATATTCTGATCTTCGGCCCAATGAAGCTTATCAATGATTTCCCCTTCATGATTGCTTTGAAAGCACACAAGCTCAGAATCCATTGATTGTGCGCTTTTTTTCAATTCTGTTTCCAGATCATCGAGCGTCGCCGTTCCATAATGGGCCGGCTCTCTTTTTCCGAGCCTGTTTAGATTAGGCCCGTTGATAAGCAAAATTTTCTTCATATGCGGTACCTGCCTTCATTGCTGTCGGCCTGTACATCCTTCAGCGGTTATTGTTGTGCATGCATTTCTCTGCCCTTCCCCTAAAGCATGACAGAAACAAAGGTGCGTATTTTATAGCATACATCATGACCATTCTACCATAATTCCAAATTGTCTTACTACTTTTTTGAAGTGAATGAAATCAAGTTGTTTTGATATCCGGAACGTTTTTCTTTTGTTTCTCCTGATATTCATAAGATATGGAAGACCCGATAAAAACTCCATATAAAATGAAAATACAAAAACTGGTAATTCCTGTATTTCCCTTCAGCTGTTCCATAGAAGGGAGGCCTGAAAAGACAGGCTTTATAATAAAAAACAGCAATATCCAAAGCACGGCACCATAAATGATGCCCGCCATCATATTTTGAAATTTCTTGAGCAAGGCATAATAAAGCAGAGCGGCAGCCATAGACAGTATGCTGAAAATGAGAAGAGTGATGACGGTTCCAAGCCAGCCCTCTATCCAGTGGGCGCCCGACCAGGATGTCAGAATGAATTTGGGGCTGAACTTCATAAAATTAAAGAAGCATGCCACAATTCCGATAAAGCTCCAGAGAATGCCCCCCCAAAACCCTATTATTAATACATTGACTATTTGCGATGCTGATTCTTCATCTCTTTTCTGCCATTCACTTGACATAAAAAAACACCTCCGCAAATAGTATGCCCTTTCAGGAATTGTCCTATTTTATTTTTTTTGCAGGCAATCACCTTCACATTTAATAGAAGTTTTTTCATTTTTTTTGTATGATTATAGAAGATGCCCATGTTGGCATTGCTAAAAAATAATTGTAGGCTGGTGCAAAAATGACCGAGGTCCAAAAACCTGTTTATGGCGGGCAGGCTGTGGTGGAGGGTGTTATGTTCGGCGGCAAACACCACACCGTTACAGCAGTCCGCAGGAAAGACTCATCAATTGAATTCTACAGATTGCCGCGCGAAAGCAAACCTATTATAAAAAAACTTAAAAGGATTCCATTCCTTCGCGGAATAGTTGCGATTATCGATTCAAGTGCAAATGGATCCAAGCATTTAAATTTTTCATCTGAAAAATATGAAACAGACCCAAAAGATGATGAAAAAATCTTGGAGGAAAAGAAGGCAAAAAAAGAATCTTCCAAGTTAACATTATGGCTGGGTGTTGCTGCAATAGGCGTATTATCCTTTTTGTTCGGAAAGCTTTTGTTCACGCTTATCCCAGTCTTTCTGGCTAAATTCACAGAACCTGTATTTCACACGAAAATTTCGCAGATTTTAATAGAAGGACTGTTTAAGCTTATTCTGCTTTTGGTTTATATCTATTTTGTGTCACTGACACCGCTTGTTAAGAGGGTATTCCAATATCACGGAGCAGAACATAAGGTCATCAACTGCTTTGAAAGCGGCATGCCGCTTACTGTAGAAAACGTTCAGGCTTCTTCACGCCTGCATTACCGGTGCGGAAGCAGTTTTATCCTATTTACAGTCATCGTAGGTGTTTTTGTTTATATGTTTGTGCCCATTGATCCGCTTTGGCTTCGCGTACTGGACCGTGTCCTCCTGATTCCTGTCGTCCTCGGAATTGCTTTTGAGGTTTTGCAGATAACAAATAAGGTACGTGATATTCCTGTTCTCCGTTTCCTTGGCTATCCCGGACTTTGGCTGCAGCTATTGACCACAAAAGAGCCTTCAGACGACCAGGTTGAAGTGGCACTCGCTTCCTTTAACGAGCTTCTGCGTCTTGAAAAAAGCACAGAAGAAGGTTTAGAAACAGAGGATATTGTGTAAAAAACAGATATAAGATTACAAGCCGGCGCATTTTCCGCTTCAGTCAGGCCGGCCGGTTCTTCCTTGCCGGCTTGGCTGAAATGATTAATAAAATGTTTTTGGAATATATGTTTAAAATGATACAAAATTGCTCATGATGCTCTTAAGGAGGTGTCTTTGTTGAATCGTTCATTTTCCTATGTTGTCTACGGGATTATCGCCCTGGGTTTTATTGGATTATTCAGTAAATTAGCCGGAGATCCATTGGGATTTTTCAAAACTGCTTTGATCTGGGCTGCAGTAGCTGGTGCAGTCTATCTCATTTATAAGCGATTAACAAAGGGGAAACTTGAGAAAAAAGAGCAGCGGGCATTCATAAAGGCCGCACGGAAATCAAAGAAAAGACTGAAAAGCAAAAATTCCCTGCCTAAGGATAAAGGAGATAATATAGCAAGCTTCTCATTAGCTAAATCCTCCGCCAAAAAGCGTGCGAGAAAAAAATCAGAAGCACATTTGACCGTAATTGAGGGCAAAAAAAACAAAAAAAGAAACCGGGCTTTGTTTTAATAGTCCGGTTTCTTTTTTTGTCTTATAGGCTGATTCAATAGGTCCATTTCTTTATAAACATACCGGCATAGTTTCTTCCCCGTGCAATCAGCTCATTTTTGCTTTCTTCAGTGAGCAGGAAGTCGGTGGCTGAAATTCCTTTCATGGGAATAAACAAAATGTTTTGCACATGCTTTCTTGAAATATACCGTGAATCATGAGCATCCTTCATTGTTTTAAATAAAGCGCCAAAAAGTTCAATGGCATTGTCAACATCATCCGGTTTTTTCATATCATTGTCGCCGCTTAATTTAATTCCGAGGACCGGCCTCGTTTTTTTCATATTCTCCGAATCAAAAAGCCACATCGGAAAATTGCTTAAAACTCCTCCATCAACGAAGACATTTCCTGTCTTTGCTTGTGATTTCAGCCGTACAGGTTCGAAAAAATAAGGAATGCTGCAGCTCATCCTGACTGCTTTGGCGACAGGGAATGAATTGGGATCAATTCCATAAGCCCCCAGATCGTCCGGAATGACAACCAGCTTGCCGTTTGTAATATCTGAAGCGATAACCCTGAGTGATTGCCGTGGCAGATCCTTGAATGTGACGACACCCTTTTCAGCAAGCTTCAGGGCTACCCACCTTTCCAAGGCATTTCCTTTGTACAAACCCAGCTTCCAGTAGAGCAAAAGCCACCTTGTAAATGGAATCGGAATCCAGAACCTTCTTGGATCCAGAAATTTACTCACATCTATTTCATTAAGGAGCTCTTGAATTTGATGCCCTGTATAGCCTGCAGAGGTAAATGCTGCAATAATGGCCCCTGCACTTGTCCCTGCTGTTCTGCCAAAGACAAAGCCGTGCTCTTCAATCACCTGAATTGCCCCTACCATAGCAAAACCTTTTAAGCCTCCGCCGGAAAAAACGCCATCAATAATCATAGAAGCCCTCCCCATTTCCGGTCTTGATACATACTAATCAGGGAGGGCTGTCTTTATTACTGAATTATATCGTGACTCTTCATTTTTCCGGATCAGGTAAAATACTGGACCTCTGATTGAGGAAAGTATTCGCTGACATAACCGCGGATCGTAGCCTCAAGATCTGAAGCTTCCTCCTTTTGATATACATATTTTCCTATCCCATAACGTCCCCATTTGTATTTGCGTTTGGATTCGTCCATCTCAAGCTTTGATTTTGGATAGTTTTTTTCAATGACTTTTTTTGCCGGTCCCGTGAATCGATGCTGAATCAATTCAAAGGTAAGGTCTGGAATATCCACTCCGGAAAGCTCTGCGCTTAGACGTTCAAAGAGCTCCCGGTATCCTTCCTTCCAATTTTCATGCATATAGATGGGGGCCACAATGAAACCAAGGGGATATCCGGCTCCAGCCACTTTCCTGGCCGCTTCAATTCTTTCATCGAAACTTGATGTTCCAGGCTCAAAATTTTTAATCACGTACTTAGAGTTAATACTGAAGCGAAAGCGGGTTTTTCCATTATGCTTCGCGTCAAGCAGATGGTCGACATGATGGAATTTCGTAACAAACCGAAGGCGTCCATATTCCTTTTCTCCAAAAAACTCAATCGTCTTTTTTAATGAGTGGGTGAGATGGTCAAGGCCTACGATATCGGAGGTGCAGGCCGCCTCGAACCTTGTAATCTCATTTTGCCTTTCATCCATATATCCTTGTGCTGCATCAAAGATTTCATCCAGATTCACATATGTCCTGATATAAGGTTTGCTTCCAAGCGTTGTCTGCAAATAGCAATAATGGCAATGGCCCATGCAGCCCGTCGCAAGCGGGATGGCATATTCTGCGGAAGGCTTGGATGTATCAAATTTCAATGTCTTGCGGACACCTACAACCAGTGTCGACTTTGCTGTCCGGTATTTTTTAAAATCAGTATCCCCCGGCAAATTCCTTATTTGGTTATGTGAGGTTGTTTCACGTATTTCAATGTTCATATCCTGAAATTTCTTGAGCAGTTCCTGCCCTAAAGGGTATTCGAGCGCTCTCGGTTCAATATATACAAGCTGCGGGATAAATGGCTTCATTTTTCTATTTCCTCCTGTACTATGGGCTTGCAGCTTACTTGCTGCTGCCCTGTATATGAATAGTTTGGCTCATCTTTTATATCTAATCACGCATTTCTGCTGGTAAAAACATACGGATCATTCAGGAGGCACCTAAGACTCTTTGCTGTATAGTAAAAGCACAAATTGCCAGGTCAGATACATGGGCATAAAAAAACCGGCCATTGTGGACAGGCCGGCTGATATAGTTTCTTATGCAGCTGCTTTTTTGGATGTATCAGTTTTGATGAATTTCAATACAATGAGTACCAGAATGATCCCTATTATTCCCGCGGTGATATAGCTTATATTAAGAAAGTGTCCCATAACCAAAGACATGACAGGAGGACCTGCAGCGACACCGATAAATCGTGCAGAACTATAAAATGAAGAAATGGTTCCTCTTTCCTCTTTCTCAATGTTTTCTGTGATCATGGCATCAAGGGTAGGCAGCAAGGCGCCAATTGCGATTCCCACCACACTTGTGACAGCTAACAAGATGAAAAGCCTTTCTACTGTAAAGCCCACAAAAACAACGCTGATAGACATGACAATCAGGCAGATTACCATAATTTTTTTCATCGCCGGCAGACTTCCTTTGATGTTCCTTCCTGCAATATAAGATGATAAACACAGTAAAAAAAGCGGTATGGCAAGGACAAAGCCTTTTTTTACCCCATGAAGATCGTGAATTTTTTCCAAATTGTCGGAGAGAAAAAACAGCACTCCGAACAAAATCAGCATGACAAAAATGCCGACGAGAAATAGTGTATAAAGCCATCTTCCTTCATCTTTAAACGTTTTTTTCGTATTGTGAAGAAACTCCTTGAATTCTTTGGGTTTATCCTTTTCTTTCGGAACCTTGATAAAGAAAAATACAAGGATGATGGAAATCAAACTAAAAAATGAAATTGAAAAAAACGGCAAAAACCATAAAAACGCTGCAAAGAAAGAACCTAATATTGGACTTAAAACCTTTCCGAATGTATTGGAGGTTTCAATGATTCCCAGGCAGGAACTCGTTTTTTCGTCATCGTCTTTATACAAATCCCCTACGAGCGGCAGGATGATCGGTGAAGCTCCAGAAGCTCCGATTCCCTGTAAAACCCTGCCAATGATAATCCAGGTATATGGATTTTCCATTTTCCACGAAGCATATCCCGCTATTAGTCCGCCAATAAGTGCGAGGATTAGACTAGGCAGGATTACAAGCTTTCTCCCATACCGGTCAGATAAATATCCTGCTACAGGAATCAGAAAGATGGAAGCAATGGAATAGCTGGTAATGACCATACTGGACTGAAAAGAAGTGATTCCTACCTTTTTTTCAAATATCGGCAGCACTGGAATAAGCATGGAATTCCCAAGAGTCATGACAAGCGGTATCGAGGCCATGCTTATGATGCACCATACCGAAACTTTGCTATCCTTGCACTCCTTATTTTCCATATAGACACCTCATTTAAGTTAATACCTGTATGGTGTCCTAATGATGGTTATTTTAAGCGAAATGCTATCTGTAAAAATCCGTAAATCTTTTTTAATAAATTCAGGAGGTAAAGTTCATCAGTACTTTATGTAACAGTAATACATTAAAGGATTGCCTTTGTTATTTTGTCCGGCTGATTTCCACTGCAGGATGCTCGCTTTCCGCGGGGCGTGCGGTGAGCCTCCTCTGCTGCGCCTGCGGGGTCTCACCTTCCCGCTGATCCCGCAGGAGTCTCGCACCTTTCGTTCCAATCAGCCTATGGCTATTGAAAAAGTATCTAGTCACTGAATGTATATCACCTTCGCTGAAACGTTTCTTAACGATTGTTGTTATGTACGCGAAACCGCTGTTTACTGGACCATAAGGAGCCTCCTGCGGGTATAGCGGCTGCAGGCAAAGCTGTTTGAGACTCACGCCTCATCCTGGAGCAGGCACCCGCCGCCTGCTTATAAAACAGGAAGGATTACGAATACAGTATTAATAAAAGCCCCTATCATTGAATGAATGAAAATCCTAAAGTCTATCCAAAATAAATAACATGAAACAACGGTCAAACTGGTTATGATGATCATATATTTTTATAAGCAAACAAATTCCACCCATTCCGAATGATTGCATCTTTCCTTTCCACAAAACGTTAAGGAACTAATTTGACAGTTCAATTAGCGCCTGTTACAATATATTCCAATAAAAGCATACAAATTCGTTGATGAGAAAGAGTAGCGTTTCAACTTGATCCGCAGAGAGCTGGCATTTTGGTGCAAGTCAGTGTTCAAGTGTTACGTGAATATCCTCTCTGAGAAGCTGGACCGAACGTTAAAGTAAGTCCAGCCGGGAGTCTGCCGTTACAAGGAACACGTATGATTGTACGTTGCTAAGTGCTATTGACCGGAATCAATAGAATTAAGGTGGTAACGCGGTTAACCCCGTCCCTTACATGGGACGGGGTTTTTTGTATTTTTTTATAATTTATTCTGTATAGGAGCGATATTCATGAAGGCAGATGAAGCCAAGGAAACGGTTGTACAGCGTGAGGAACGCATCCGTAAATATTGGACAGAAGAAAACACATTTAAACAATCTGTTCAATTAAGAGAAGGAAAGATCCCTTTTGTTTTTTATGAAGGGCCGCCAACTGCAAATGGCCTTCCCCATGTTGGCCATGCCTTTGGACGGACAATTAAAGATGTTGTAGCACGCTACAAAACCATGCAGGGTTTCTTCGTTGCAAGAAAGGCAGGCTGGGATACACATGGTCTTCCTGTCGAGCTTGGCGTTGAGAAACAACTCGGTATTTCAGGTAAACAAGACATCGAACGTTACGGAGTGGAGCGTTTTATTAATAAATGTAAGGAAAGTGTATTTACCTACGAGAAGAAATGGCGTTCCTTTACCGAAGAATTAGGTTATTGGGTAGATATGGACAGTCCGTATTTGACGTTAAGCAATGATTATATAGAGAGCGTTTGGAATATTTTAAGTAAGATTCAAAAAGACGGGTTACTGTATAAAGGACATCGAGTTTCTCCTTACTGCCCTAGCTGCCAAACCACTTTAAGCTCTCATGAAGTAGCACAGGGCTATAAAGATGTAAAAGATCTATCGGCTACCGTAAAATTTAAACGTCTTGATGCAGATAATGAATATTTCTTAGGCTGGACAACAACGCCCTGGACATTGCCTGCCAATGCTGCACTTGCTGTGAATCCAGAAATCACGTACGTTCGTGTTCAAAAAGAAAATGAAGTTTATATTGTTGCAAAATCTTTAGCAGAAAAAGTTCTTGGCGATCAATTGACGATTTTAAGTGAGCATAAGGGCCTTGAATTCGAAGGAATCCATAATGTCCCGCCGTTCGATTATGTGACGATCGAAAAGGGACATTATATAGTATTAGCAGATTATGTTACAGATGATAGCGGAACAGGCATTGTGCATATTGCCCCGGCTTACGGTGAAGATGATTATAAAACGGTTCAGCAGAATGGTATATCCTTTATCAATGTAGTCGATCAGCAAGGCCGATATACTGCCGATGTGACAGATTTAACCGGAAGATTTGTGAAAGATTGTGACGTGGATATTATTAAAATGCTTTCTGATCGAGGTATACTTTTTCACAAGGAAAAATATGAACATAGCTACCCGCATTGCTGGAGGTGTGATTCTCCTTTACTCTACTACGCAACAGATAGCTGGTTTATTAAGATGTCCGCTTTAAAGGAAACCATGCTTGCGAACAATGCAACTGTTAATTGGTATCCTCAGCATATAAAAGACGGACGCTTTGGACATTTTCTTGAAAATCTTATGGATTGGAATATAAGCAGGAACCGATACTGGGGCACCCCTCTAAATGTTTGGGTATGTTCTGCGTGTCATCATGAAGAAGCTCCGGGCAGCATCAAGGAATTACAAAGATTATCAGCGGCTCCACTACCCGAAGATATCGAGCTGCACAAACCATATATTGATGAGGTAGAGTGCATCTGCCCGAAATGTAATGGTGCCATGCAGCGGACGCCTGAGGTTATTGATGTTTGGTTTGATAGCGGATCGATGCCATTCGCACAGTATCACTATCCATTCGAAAACACAGAAACATTCCAATCTCAATTCCCTGCGGATGTCGTAATCGAAGGAATTGACCAGACGAGAGGATTTTTCTATAGCCTGCTCGCTGTCTCTGCCCTGTTCACAGGAAAAGCACCTTATAAAAACGTCCTGTCGCTTGGCCATGTACTCGATGAAAATGGACAAAAAATGTCGAAGAGCAAAGGAAATGCTTTAGATCCTGTTGAACTTATAGAGGAATTTGGAGCAGATGCCCTTCGCTTTGCATTCTTAGCCGATAGTTCACCATGGAATCCAAAACGCTTTTCAAAGAAGATTGTGCAAGATACAAAGTCAAAATTGATTGATACGTTAGATAATACCTATAAATTTTATGCTATGTACGCTAAAATAGATGGCTTTGTGTATGATGGACAGCAAACGGGCAAGAAAACAATATTAGACGAATGGATTCTTTCCCGCCTGAATAGTACAGTTAAACTTGTTACTGGCTGCATGGATCGTTTTCAATTTACTCAAGCAGCCCGGGAAATTGCATCTTTAGTAGATGAAATAAGCAATTGGTATGTGCGCCGTTCAAGAAATCGTTTTTGGGCATCTGGACTTACAGATGATAAACAAGCAGCTTATTCAACACTATTTGAAACACTTACCGCAATCTGCCGCTTGTTAGCACCTTTTTCACCATATGCTTCTGAGGATATCCATTTAAAATTAAATCAAACTTGTGTTCACTTGCAGGACTATCCACAAGCTGATGATTCAATGATTCATCACGATTTAGAGACAGACATGAAAATGGTCTTGAAAATAGTGGAACTTGGCCGCAGTATCCGTAATGCCAAAAACTTGAAGGTGAAGCAGCCACTGCAACGATTAATTGTGTGGCATAATCAGGGAAACCATGCTTTAACCCCCTATTCAGGCATTATTAAAGACGAGTTAAATGTTAAAGATGTTGTTTATACAGATGATTTATCACATTACCAATCCACCATCTTTAAACTGAATTTCAAGACTGCTGGTGCTGCATTCGGAAAACTGGTGAACATGGTAAAGGAATATGTGGATCAAATACCCGATGCCGAAAAAAAATCCTTATTAGATAAGGGATATCTGCAAATGAATCTAAAAGGACAAACGGTAACACTGGAGAAAGAGCACATTCATATCGAATATCAAGTTGCATCTGGTTTTGTGATGGCTGGTGATGAGCATGTTAAAGCAATATTAGATGTAACCCTTACTCCGCAGCTTGCAGAAGAAGGTCAAGTTAGGGAATTAATACGAGCCATACAGGATACCCGAAAAAAATTAGATTTGCCTGTCGAAGAATATATCGCAATCAACATTTCAGCAATCGATGTTGTAAAAGAAAAAATTCAGCGTTTTGAGGAACTAATTAAAGAAAATATCCTTGTTCACAACATAAGCTATGAAAAGCAAAACAACTCTAAACAGCGAATTGAAGTGAAATTTGGCGATGAGATAGCAAGAGTCTCATTGGAATATTAATTTTACTAAAGAAAGCACTCCTGCAGTCTTATTTTGAAAGCTGCAGAAGTGCTTTTTGACCGTTTTTAGAGGAATCATGCAGCTTTTCTAAGGAATCATGCGGCTGCCCTAAGAAATCGTGCAGATTGTTGAAGAAATCATGCGACTTTCTGAAAAAATCATGCAGCTTTCCGAAAAAATCGTGCGGCTTGCCCAGCGAACTATAAATAGCCATATTATTAATAACAAGGCAATCTCAATGGATAGCCCGATGGGAGCCCAAAACCTTTTTCCATTTTTGACTATTGTAATTTTTTAAATCCATACTTTTCTAACGTCTTCATTGATTGCTTATTTTGAAGATAATCGTAGAATAGTTGGGTTTCTTTTAAGTGGGTACTATTTTTAATTACACCTGCTGGATATATGATTGGATCATGGGTGTTATCCATTGCAGTGGCTGCAATTTTAACCTTTTTAGATGTTAATGCATCCGTTTTATAGACAATTCCTGCGTCAACATTGTTCGTCTCCACATATGTAAGCACTTGTCGGACATCTTTTCCAAATACGACTTTTCCTTCAATTGACTTCCAGACATTTAATTTATCTAATGTCTGCTTACCATATTGCCCGGCTGGAACAGACTCAGGAGTTCCAAGTGCGATTTTATCAGCTTTGGTAAGATCTTCAAATGTTTTAATTCCTTTGGTTGAATTTTTTGGTACAACCAAGACAAGATCATTACCTACTAAATCTTTTCTATTTTTCTCTTCAATCAGTCCTTCTTGAACTAACTTCTGAAACTTGTCCTCAGCAGCAGAAAAGAACAGATCAACAGGTGCTCCCTGAGAAATTTGCTGCTGTAATGCTCCTGAAGCCCCAAAGTTATAATTTATAGTGACATTCGGGTGTTTCTTTTCATAATCCGCTTTAATTTCCGTTAAGGCATCCTGCAAACTTGCAGCTGCTGAAATGGTTAATTCCACTTTCTTTTCAGAACCTGCTTGTTTCTTTTCTTCTGTTTTGTTGGATTGTTCTTTTGTTGAACAACCGGATAAGGCTAATAAAGCCAGCATCATCGTTAAAAATAATAAATTGAATTTTTTCATCATACTCTCCCTTTCACTAATTATAACTAATTATAATTAGTTATAATTAAAATGAACAGGAAATAATTTTGAATTTCACCTTTTCAATAGAGAATTAACTTTTCCTAACGACATTAAGTTAAAATAAAAGTGGAGGGGATTTTATGTCAAAGGAGCTTTCCTATACCATTGAAGAGGTTTCACAGTTCTTAAAAGTATCAAAATTAACCCTATATGACCTTGTCAAAAAAGGTGAAATGCCTGTATTTCGGGTGGGAAGACAGATGAGGATTGATGCAAAAGACTTGGATAATTATATTAACAATCATAAAACCATTCAGGAGCCTTCTCATAAAAACCCTGTAAATGATCTCCGCCAGGATGGAGCAAAGGATTACCATAAGATTGTAATTAGCGGACAAGACCTAGTATTAGATATGCTTGGTAAACATATTGAAAAAAATTCATCCTTTAAGTCATTTAGGTCCTTTACCGGGAGTCTGAACAGCCTAATCTCTATGTACAATGGAGAAGGTGACATCGTTAGCTTGCATCTGTTTGACGGAGACACAGGAGAGTATAACCTGCCTTATATAAAAAAAATCCTGGTTAGTACCCCTTTTATTTTAATTAATCTACTATCAAGAAAAGCCGGTTTGTACGTAAAAAAAGGAAACCCTTTAAGTCTCACTTCATGGGTTGATCTAAACCGGGATGATGTAAAAATTATTAATAGAGAGAAAGGATCAGGAGCAAGGATTCTTCTTGATGAACAGCTCAGAATCAACAAAATCCCCTTCAGTAACATAAAGGGATATGAACATGAAGAAACCAGCCACCTAAGTGTTGCATCAGCGGTTTCTTCTGGAATTGCAGATGCAGGAGTGGGAATTGAAAAAGCTGCCAAAATCGCTGGAATTGATTTTATCCCGTTAATTACAGAACAATATGACTTAGTAATTTTAAAAACCCCTAAAACCGAAGGACTAATACGCTCTGTAAAAGCAATTCTATCCTCTATGCAATTTCAGTCGGAAGTAAAATCTTTAGGAGATTACGATACCTCACAGACAGGAAAAATAATATACGAAACATAGCAAAAGAAGGCTTCTTAACTGTAGAAGCCTTCTTTTTTAGCGTGTTCAATCTGCTTTTCCCTAATATAATTAATATATCTTGTTCCTTGAAAGGTTAATGTGCCGGTATCTCCTTCTGCAAGGATACCATACTCTTTGCCTGAAACATGAAATTCTGACCGGTCTCCACTCTCGAATTCAAATGTAATATAGTAACTTGTAGAGGAGCTATTCGATGGGACATTTTGATCATGATGATGAGTATGACTCCTGACATTTGTCCGTTTAATTTTTACGACTGCCGGGACAGATAAGCGAGGTGATTCTTCATTCTTCTTCCATTGCCTAAGTCCCGTGAATAAACCGGCAATTATTATGATGAAAATGATAACAGCAATACTCCCTATAAATATCGGGACAGCCGTGAAAATCCAATCCCCGCCTTCACCAGGACCGAACATTATTTATTCCTCCCTCTATAAATCCATTTATGCTTGAGCCAATCCCAGATCCACAATCTTCTTTCATCCATTTGTCGACTCTAGGTGCACTAGTTTTTCAGACATAAAAAAATACCTCTTTAGACAATATTATCCAAAGAGGTATTTATTCACAACCTTTTTATAACCATCGCAGCTTTTTCACAAACATCGCAGCTTCACTTTAAAGCTACTTTATTTTAAAAGCATACTTTTTGCAATCCTTATATCTCTTTTGAACTCTGTAGACTTTCTAATAAGGAATTTCCTATTTTTTCATCGTCATTTCTGCCTAACCTATAATTAGCCAAAACTACGGAGGCAACTTTCTTTTCTTTATCAATCCCTAGAAAAGAACTAAAGCAGCCTGTTCCACCTCCATGCAACATTACATTATTGTTTTTCTTTAAAAGCCACCATCCAAGACCCATATCATACTTCTTCTTTCCGTTTCCATGCTTTTTATGAGAAAGAGAGAAATACGGTTTTTCTTCGTAAATATTCATTTTTGCAAAATCGAGTAAATCAGCAGCAGTTGAACTTATTGCACCCGCAGGTGATATAAGATTTTCTTTGTTCCATTTCCAATTACCACAATCGTTATTTTTTCTATCATAACCACGTAAGTTATTGTTTAATGTTCCTAAATATGTATCGCTCAGTCCAAGTTCATTATGAATAAAGTCATTCATATCGTCCCAATATCCTCTGCCTGATACAGTCCCCAATACATACCCAATTAAGGACGTGCCGAAATTGGAATATTTCCATGAATAATCTACTTCTTGCAATTTATTTTTTTCAATTAGCATTTTCATTTTGTTAAAATCCATATTTAAGGGATTATTCTTATTCATATCACTACGGCCAATAATCAAACCTAACATTAGGTCAAAATATTCTCTTTTATTTAATGGCTGTGTTGCTGAATATCCGGAAGTATGAGTAGCAAGACGGAGTAACGTCGGATAGTACTCGTGTTCTTTAAGGTCTTCTATATATTTTTGTATGGAATCGTTTATTGATAGCTTGTTTTCAAATACACATTTTGATAACAAAGAGGCAGTAAAAGTCTTTGTAATAGACCCAATTTCATAATTATATTTTTTTGCTGAACCAAGTTCACCGTTTTCATTATAAATTTTTATGACAGAATTATTGTCTGTTAAATAGCCAACTGTTAATTTTATATGTTTTTTTCCTCTGCAAGTCTTTTTAATAAATCGTAATGTTTCATCACTGATTTCAAACATTAGGTTTGCTCTCCCTTATTCTACATTTTAAAAGTATTTCAGAAGATTGATTTACATTCTTCAGGCTATATTTCCCCGTTAATTGATTGAAGTCTTCTTCTTTTAAACTCCTTCATTATTCTCAATTCTATTTCATTGGTATCTTCCTCTATTTGCAAGTTCCCCTCTTCTTCAAAACCGTCTTGTCCCTCACCATCAAAACTATAAAGTTTCTTTAAAAGGTCCCACATTGTTTCCAATTCTTCAGTTGAAAACTTTTTAAAAAGTTCCTCCAGAAAGAAGATTCCTTTTTCTGCAACATTGAGTAAAACATATTTTCCGGATTCGGTAATTTTTACATTTACCGCACGTTTATCTTTATTACTGGGAATCACGTTAACATATCCCTTATTTTCCATTATTGTAATCAACTGTTTCACACTCTGTTTTGTGGTGCCTAATTTTCCAGCAATATTATTCAAGGTCGTTTCATCTTCAGGTAAATGGGCAATTGCCACCATTGCCATATATTGTCTTGATGTTAAAATCTCAAGGGATTTATCACCCTTGACCTGAATTTTATTTGCAAGAGAAAATAAAGTAGAGTATGTTTGCTGCATTAAAAAGAGTTCTTTGTAAATATCCATATTAACCTCCATTTTAGACATTATACTGTCTAAATTAAGAATATCACATACTCTGTATTAGTCAATGTACTGTCTATTTTCTTATCTAGAATTAGATTGTATCCTTTCGTTCAATAAGAAAAAGACTACCTTTTTTGGCAGTCTTTTTGCTGATATAAATTTTTTTAAAAAAAACTGTGTTCTTTGGTTTTATAGATATTAATAATGAGGAGTTGTTGATATCTATGGAAGAAATTAATTAATTTTAACCAACCTACAAATAACAGGGTTATCCTGATATTACCTGATGCATAGAGGGACATAATATCGGGAACAACAGATATTTGAATCATCCGTATCTCGCTGCTTTAACTGCACCTAATTAATTGTGTCTATTACCTATTGGTTGTTCTGGGCTAATTGGTTACTTACATAAAAGAGGAAAAGCCCGGAGCATTCTTTTTTTATGCAATCAATTTTCCAGAGTGTCTTCGTAGGAAGCATGAACACCAATCCATAAATACCATCGTGTTTAGTATCAGTACAGCTTCCATCAAACTTGAGGATTAATTTTCGCATGTGTGTATTTCTTCCTGCTATTATTTATTTTTCACACTATCTATCCTTTGAGAATAGATATGGTTCTTCACCCGATTCACAATCACTTAAATAATAATCGACATCGATTTTATTTTCGGGTTTGTCTCTTACTAGCAATTTTGTACAATTATCCCTTACAAGCGCAGGGTCACCGCCGTGTTTGTCATTCGAACTATCTTCTGTATACTTTATTGCTTTCCCATCATAATTCAAGTCTGTGAAGATTGGGTCACCTTCGTGGCTATAACCAGTTACACGTATCTTATCTTTTTCATGATTTTTCATGTTATTTAAGAACTCTTCAAACCTGCTAAAGTTCTTAAGTCCGGAGTGTGCAAAAACAACATCCCCTCGTTTAGTTGCTTCTTTTGAATCGTAACCTGAACCGGAACCGGATGATTCTTCTTCTGTCTTCGTGCACCCTGACAATACCATGAGACCAATAAAATATAGACAAATAATTTTTCTCACACGCTAACCTCCCCATTTCTTAACTGCACAGTTAAAGCGACTTATTCCACTTTTTTAGACTACTTATACTTTGTGAACAAATAAGGCTCATCACCTATGTCATCAATAGCGTCTTTGGGTGCTTTTGTACAGTCACTTAAATGGTAATCGACTCCATTATCAACTGTTTCTTTTGTAACAATCTTTTTGCAGGTGTTTGTGGTGATACCACGGTCACCCCCGAACTTGTCATTTGAATTGTCGTGACTGTACTTTATTTTATTTCCGTCATAATCTAAGTCACTATATATGGGGTCACCTTCATCTGTATAACCCGTCACCCTAATTTTATCTTTTTGGTGAGCTTCCATATTGTCTAAGAAATCTTTAAATCGATTAAAGTTTTTAATTCCTGCTGGGGTAAAAACAACATCGCCTTTTTTAACAGCTTCTTCTGAATTGTAAGCTGTTGATTTTGAACATCCTGATAATAGTATAAGACCAACAAATGTTAGACAAATAACTTTCCGCATGGATACCTCCCATTCACTTACGAGTTTTCTTATCTTATATGTCCATTCTCATGAAGTCTCCAAACAAGTTTATTCCACTGACTGTCCAGTGGGAATCCCCGTTTACACCTGATTGCTACCAGCCCATTCTTGAAATTGGATCTTTACCCCTGCCCCCTGCCAAGCCTTTCCTTTTCTCCCCATAACGGGTCATTCGGATTGGCTCTTTTGTAGAAGTGGCTTTTATAACAATCCGTATAGGCTGAAAAAAGGCACTCAGCATATACCCTTTTGATAATATCACGCTTTTTTGCACGGTTATTTTTCGGAAAATTTTCATTATACCCTAGCTCTATAAAGGAAAGGATAGGGGACATGATGAAGAACCTGCCGATATAAGAACGAGTCAATCGCAAGGGAAACGTAAGTTTCTTTTCGTATCGAAGATGTCCGTATCTCTCCTTGTTTCTTTCTTTTTGCTTTTTTAGCATATCAGCAAATTCCGAAGCCAAATCAATTTCAGGCATGGATTTTACTAGTTCAGGTTTTGTATCTGACACCGTATAATGGATGTCTTCCGATAAAAGAAAGAGATTCTGATAAGGTCTTCCCAATTTACCATTTTCCCCGATTAAAACTACAGCTATCTTATTCCTCAACTCTTCCTCCGTTTCCGTTGAAGGTGTAAAAGATTGAAGAAGTCGATTCATGACAAAATAACCATGGTTATTTAAAAGTAATTTACTTCAAAAATGAACAAAAATTCGTGCTGCCTTCCTGTTTTGATTCCTCTTATTTTCTGAGCCAATCCCAGATCCACGATCTTCTTTCATCCATTTGTCGATTCTAGGTGCACTAGTTTTTCAGACATAAAAAAATACCTCTTTAGACAATATTATCCAAAGAGGTATTTATTCACAACCTTTTTATAACCATCGCAGCTTTATTTCAAAGCTGTACAAAAAGAAAGGATGCATAATTAATTTTTACAAGCCGCATTTTAATTGGGCACCGCAGTTTGTGCAGGTGTTGCAGCCTCCCATTTCCTGGACTTCACCTTTTCGGCAGACCGGGCAGGTATTTCCTACTTCGGAGCCGATTGTCATATTTGTGGAGCGAAGCTCATTGATGGTATCCACTAAGACTATTTTTTTCTTTTCCTGTGAAGCAGGTTCTTCATATTTTTCTTCATCAAATGTATTTTCTTCGGCTTTAAGTGTCAATACCTGGCTGTCGCGGCTTCCATCTACATAAACAGTTCCGCCTTTGGCACCGCCTTTATATAAGCGTTCATATACCTTCTGAACCTGGTCTACATTATAGCCTTTAGGCGCGTTGACGGTTTTGCTGATGGAACTGTCAATCCAGCGCTGGATGATGCACTGTACGTCTGCATGTGCTTCAGGTGCAAGTTCCATGGCTGAAATAAACCATTCCGGCAAATTGCCGGCGTCTGCCTCTGGATGCGCTGCAAGATATTCCTGGACAATATCCGCTTTCACCTCAATAAACTTGCCTAAGCGGCCGCTGCGGAAATAGGTGAATGAAAAATACGGTTCAAGGCCTGTTGAAACGCCCACCATTGTTCCGGTGCTTCCTGTCGGCGCCACTGTCAGCAAGTGGGAATTGCGGATTCCGTATTTGATAATGTCTTCACGGATATCCTCAGGCATTTTTTTCATGAATCCTGTCTGGATAAAAGCATTTCTTAACTCTAGAGTCTCCGCTTCAGTCGAACCAGTCAGGAACGGGAAGCTTCCTTTTTCCTTTGCCAGCTCGATTGATGCCCTGTAAGCTGATACAGCAATTGTTTCAAACACTTTGTCAATCAGCACATTGCCTTCTTCGGAGCCGTATTCTGTTTCACAGTAAATCAATAAATCATGCAGACCCATAACGCCAAGGCCTACCCTGCGCTCTCCAAGTGCCTGCTTTTTATTTTCTGCCAGGAAGTATGGAGTGGCATCAATTACGTTATCCTGCATCCTGACCCCAATTTCAACGGTCTGCTTCAATTTTTCAAAATTGACGGTTTTATTTTCCTTATCCGCCATTTCAGCAAGGTTAACTGCTGCCAGGTTACATACAGAATAAGGCGCAAGAGGCTGTTCGCCGCACGGATTGGTTGCTACAACCTGCTGGCCATAGCTCTTTGCATTCGTCATGTCATTTGCATTGTCGATAAAGAAAATGCCTGGTTCAGCCGAATAAGTCGCACATATATTGATCAGGTTCCAAAGCTCTTTTGCCTGGATTTTTCTGTATACACGAACCTTCATGCCGCGTTTTTCCCATTCGCGGACATCACCGACTTCATGCCATTCCCGGTTGTAAATTTCCATTTCTTCCGGGCTGTAACCTTCTGTATCCGGGAATCTCAGTTCATAGACTCCGTCGTTTTCAACAGCTTCCATAAATTCCTTTGTCAGGCAGACTGAAATATTTGCGCCCGTAAGGAATTCCTGGTTATGCACGCTGTAATTGCCGCCAGTCCTGATCTTTTCTTCCGCTTCCCTGATGATTTTATCATTAAATCCGCCCAATCCGGGAATATGCTTATAATTGATGATCCCCTGGTACATGGATTCTTCCTGCTCGCTAAGCGGAGTGAACTTCAGCTTTTCATTTGCATATTTCCTGATCGTCTCGTCCTCTGTATTTTCCATGAGATATCTGAGGATACGCGGGTTTTGCATCTTGGAAATGATGAACTCAATAATATCAGGATGCCAGTCAGCAAGCATAATCATTTGTGCGCCGCGCCTGCTTCCGCCCTGCTCAACAAGATGTGTCAGCTTTGCAATATCATCCAGCCATGAGACGGAGCCAGATGATTTTCCGTTCACACCCTTTGCAAGAGTATTGCGCGGACGAAGAGTCGAACCATTCGTTCCGACACCGCCGCCGCGGCTCATGATTTCCATGACCTGCTTTCTATGCTCGGAGATGCCTTCACGGGAATCCTGGATAAAAGGCATAACATAGCAGTTGAAATAGGTTACATCTGTATTGGCGCCCGCGCCATATAGCACCCTTCCAGCCGGAACAAAGTTCATGCTCGACAATTCCTGATAATATTTTTCAAACCATTCTTTCTGCTTATCTTCCGAAGCTTCTACAGAAACAAGGCCTGTCGCATTTCTTTTCGCAATTTGCTCATAAAAAACTTCGAGAGGTTTTTCAATAACATCAAGCGGACGGTTTACGATGCCAGTCTCCACTTCCTCCTGGGTGTCAAGCGAACCGCGGTACTCATCTTCAACCGAGACCTTCGCCTTTTTGTTTTCCCAATCGATGTCTGTAATATAGCCAAGCCCTCTTGCCGGAAATTTCGGATCTTCCTTGATTGTCAATACAACAAAATCCCCGATGGCCAATGTGATTTTCTCTGTATCCTTAAAGGCATAGCGGTCAAGCATGACAAGCCTTGACACTCCTTTATGGGCCGTATTCATTTCAGGCGTTACAGGATGAACCTGCGGAAATAAAGAAATATCCTTATTCAGCCTGTCTACATTTATTTTCCTCTTTTGGTTCATTATTACAGACATGATTCCCTCTCCTTTGTGTATCCATTTCTGACTTTAACTGTTCGAATCTATATGTAGTGCTGCTTTTGCCATTCGAATTAAAAAGTACCCTCAATTTATCATATTAAAACACCAAAATCAATATATAGTGTTCGAATTAACAAATTAACTACTATATATTGAATTTAGTTAGAGATAATTTCTTTTTGTCAAACTCCATAAAACCTCCAAGTAAAAGAAAAAGGAAGAAAAATATCGATTTTTGTTAGTTTTTGAAGGTATTTCGAACATTTCAGGAGTTGCTTTTTTATTAAGCTAAAAAAGCCTTTATTATCAATGATTGTTAAAATCCTTCAATAAAAAAAATATTTTTTTCGTGTTTACTTCTTAGCTGGAGGAAAATGAGACAAATAAAAAAAGCGGACAATGCCGCTTTACGTTATCTCATAAAATTCCAGTCTTCGCTTTCATATTTGCTTTTGGCAATTTCATTCACTTCTGCAAGCTGTTCCTCTGATAGCTGATATGGCTTTAGATTGATGCCGAGTCCCTCAGCGAAACCCTTTTCAAAAGCCGTTTTTGCTTCATCAAGGGAAATAGTCCGTCCCGCAATATCGTTAATGGCAACCGCCTTGCTTTTAAAGCTCTTCATCATTCTTTCCTTGAGCCTGTCACTTGAAAAGTTAAATAAGCTGAACAGCTTTTCATCTTCAAGATCCAATAAAATGGAGCCATGCTGCAGAATCACGCCTTTTTGGCGCGTTTGTGCGCTGCCGGCCACTTTCCTGCCCTCCACCACAAGCTCATACCAGCTTGGTGCATCAAAACAAACCGACGAACGCGGCTCCTTTAGGGCGTTCTTTTCTTTTTCTGTTCTAGGGACTGCGAAATACGCATCCAGCCCTAAATTTATAAACCCTTTAAGTATTCCTTCTGATATTACCCGGTAAGCCTCTGTTACATTTTTAGGCATATCCGGATATTCTTCATTCACGATAACGCTATATGTAAGTTCGTGTTCATGCAGGACCGCGCGGCCTCCAGTAGGCCGTCTCACAAAGCCAAGCCCCTGCCTTTTGACTTCTTCAAGATTAATTTCTTTTTCTGCTTTTTGGAAATATCCGATGGAAAGAGTGGCAGGATCCCAGCCATAAAACCGGATAATTGGCGGTATCTTCCCGGCACTGTGCCAGTTTAATAGTGCTTCATCCATGGCCATATTAAAGGATGGGGAACAATTCCCGGAATCAATAAAGGCCCAAGTTTCCTTATTCATATATAACCCTCTTCACTGCTTAGTATTTCTATCCAATTGTAGTTTAACAAAATTGGCACTTAATAAAAAGGAAATAGTTTTATCGCAGGATAATGATAAACACTGGAAAAATCTTTTGATTATCGTGCGCTGTAATTATATAATAAGTGGTGTCTGCAAGTTGGATTTAGTCAGAAAGGAGAATTTTTCATGGGATTATACATATTAATCGTCATCGCTGCTGCCGTTATTGTTTATTCAGCATTCAACTGGTTCAATCAGCGCCGCATTGTAAAGACGCTCAGCCAGGATGAATTCGTAGCCGGATACCGAAAGGCACAGCTGATCGATGTCCGCGAAACAAGCGAATATGATAATGGGCATATACTTGGTGCAAGAAATATTCCGCTTACCCAAATGAAGCCCCGCCTTAAAGAGCTTCGCCCGGACAAGCCGGTATATCTCTATTGCCAGAGCGGCCTAAGAAGCGCAAGGGCTGCACAGCTGCTGCACAAAAAAGGCTACAAAGAGCTGTATCATTTAAAAGGCGGCTTCAAGCAATGGAGCGGAAAAATTAAGTCAAACAATTAATGACGCCTGCTGACCATTCAGCACTTCTATAAATATGAACGAAACAGGAATCCATCAGCAATGGATTCTTTTTTTTTTCCTGAGAAAACCTTTAAAGGATTGCTGCTATGAAACAAGGTGGTTGATTTCCGCTCCAGGATGCTCGCTTTCCGCGGGGCAGGCGGTGAGCCTCCTCGGCTGTGCCTGCGGGGTCTCCCCTTCCTGCTATTCCCGCAGGAGTCTCGCACCTTACGCTCCAATCAACCTGACTTAACCATACAAACGCCTCACACAAAACATTAAAAACTTAGGCTACCTTCTTTCTTCATATCTATTTTCTCTATACTGTGAGCATACAGGGACCCCTCTCCCTCTACAGACGGTTTAGAGTTCCTCCTATATAATTAAGTATAATATCGTTAAAATTCAATATAGAAAGGGTGTGTGTCTTCATTCAGACAGTGTACAATTCTTTCTCTGAAATTCTTCCAAGTGACCATTTCCAGTGCTTGCTCGATAGGATAATACCCTACTTCCAAACTTTCTGGTGACGTCGTTAATTTGCCTCCAACCGGCTTAGCTACAAACAGTGTATTGCATATGGAAGAGTTCACATTCTGGTATATTCCACAAAATTTCAAGACTTCAATATCAATACCTGTCTCCTCCTTGGTTTCCCTTATTGCAGCATCTTTCAAGGATTCTCCTTCTTCCACTTGTCCGCCTGGCATTTCCCAGCCTCTTCTGGGTCCCTTAATTAATAGAATTTCCTTTTGTTCATTCAATACAATAGTCGCTGCTGAAACGATATGTTTTGGCGGTGAATATATATCTTGTGTGCTTTGTACCAACTTAGTTCCCCATTTCTTTTATGTTTTAACGGAATCACTATTCATTTGGAAAATTTTGATAAAATAAACATATCACATGCCGCATTCCATGAAAACAGACGGCTTTCAACAATTCCCTTGTACCTGTTGTTTTTCCATACGTGAAAAAGCAAAAAAAACATGGAATAAGTACGGATTTTTGGCCGACGAGGGTTTCCTTGAATTCTGTTTCCGGCGGTTCAATCATCATGCATGAAGAACAGCGGCATTTCATATGTGGATATGTAAAATCAAGCCACAACTGTTTCCTTAATTCAAATGGAATAATTCAGAAATGATTTCATCGCTTCCCGGGATAAACATAAATACTGAAAACGAAATACATAGCAATCCAATAAGTACCAGACTAAATCTCTTTTTGCCAAGCAGACCGTTGATGACTAAAAATAGTCCTGAAAATAATATAAGGAAATACCAAAATCCCATACATTAACCCCCTTATTTTTTTCCACTGACTGCAAGCTCTCTCTTTTATAGGTTTTTTTCTTGAAAATTCAATGTGTTCCCTGTATGTAACTTCACAATCCGTTTATCAATTTTAACATAAATATCCAGTTTAGTATAAACTAAACTGGATACTCAGCAAGGAAGGCATCTTTAACCTGTTTAAGGCAAGTCAGCCTTTACCTCTATTATTGCTTTAAATACCTGAGGACCGGCTTTCTGGCAGCAAGTGTTTCATCCAGCCGTTTAATGACGGTCGTATGCGGTGCTTCCTGCACGATTTCAGGGTTTTCTTCTGTTTCCTTGGCTATCTGGATCATCGCATCGATAAATGCATCAAGGGTTTCCTTGGATTCTGTTTCCGTCGGTTCAATCATCATGCATTCTTCCACATTCAACGGGAAGTAGATGGTTGGCGGATGGTATCCAAAATCAAGCAGCCTTTTTGCAATATCAAGCGTCCGTACGCCGAGCTTTTTCTGGCGTCTTCCGCTGATGACAAATTCATGCTTGCAATGCCTATCAAACGGCAGGTCATAGTACGGAGCCAGCCTGCGCATCATATAATTCGCATTAATGACCGCATTTTCTGTGACAGCCTTAAGTCCATCCGGCCCCATGGAACGGATATACGTATATGCTCTGACATTGATTCCAAAGTTGCCGTAATAAGGCTTTACACGGCCGATCGACTGCGGGCGGTCATGATCAAAGCCGTACCCTCCGTCTTTCTTTACCACAAGAGGTTTTGGCAGGAATGGGATGAGGTCGCTTTTCACACCGACCGGGCCAGAGCCGGGTCCGCCGCCGCCATGAGGGCCTGTAAATGTTTTATGCAGATTTAAATGCACCACATCAAATCCCATGTCGCCAGGACGTGCCTTAGACAGTACTGCATTCAAGTTGGCTCCGTCATAATACAGCTTTCCTCCTGCTTCATGGATGACTGCAGCCATTTCAAGAATATTTTCTTCAAACAAGCCCAGTGTATTTGGATTGGTGAGCATCAATGCTGCTGTATCAGGACCAGTGACCCTTCTTAAATCCTCAAGATCGACCAGTCCATTTTCATCGGATTTTACAGTAACCGTCTCAAAGCCGGCTACTGTTGCTGAAGCAGGGTTTGTTCCATGCGCAGAATCCGGGACGATTACCTTAGTGCGCCCATGGTCTCCATTTGCTTCATGGAAAGCACGGATCATCATTAAACCTGTCCATTCCCCGTGAGCACCAGCAGCAGGCTGCAGGGTTACCTGATCCATGCCAGTGATTTCAATAAGATGTTCCTGCAGGTCATACATCAATTCAAGCGCTCCCTGGACGGTTCCTTCATCCTGAAGCGGATGGATATGGGCAAAGCCTGAGATGCGGGCTGCCTGTTCATTGATTTTCGGATTATACTTCATTGTACATGAACCGAGCGGATAAAAGCCTGAATCAACACCATGGTTCCGGTGGGACAGAGCTGTATAATGGCGCATGATGTCCAGCTCTGAAACTTCAGGAAGCTCTGCTTCTTCTTCCCTTAGATATCCTTCAGGAAGCAAGTCTTCAAGCTTTGCTTCTTCAATATCCATTTCAGGCAGGCTATAGCCAATTCTTCCTGGTTTACTTAATTCAAAAATTAACGGCTGATCTTGGTTATTCATGGCTATCCCCCAGTTCTTTGGCAAAAGCGTCAATTTCCTCTTTCGTCCTTAATTCTGTGACCGCAACAAGCATGTGATCTTTTAGATCAGGATAGATCCGGCCCAAATCGAAACCGCCGATGATGCCTTTTTTAAATAATTTTTGATTGATATCTTCATATGATGCAGGAAGTTTAACGACAAATTCATTGAATGACGGGCCATCAAAGATAACTTCCAGGCCTTTCTCCTTCAGTGCTTTCTTCGCATAAAAGGCTTTTTGGATATTTTGCACAGCAATTTCCTTCGCGCCTTTTTTGCCAAGTGCTGTCATGGCTACTGAGGCAGCAAGGGCATTCAAGGCCTGGTTTGAGCAAATGTTGGATGTTGCCTTGTCCCTCCTGATATGCTGTTCTCTTGCTTGCAGGGTAAGCACAAATCCGCGTTTTCCGTCTTCGTCCACTGTCTGGCCGACAAGACGCCCTGGAACCTTCCGCATTAATTTATTCGTTACGGCAAAATAGCCGCAGTGCGGACCGCCAAAAGCCTGGGGAATCCCGAATGGCTGGGCATCACCCGCTACGATATTGGCCCCGAATTTGCCTGGAGGCGTCAATGCCCCGAGTGCAAGCGGATTCGATGAAACAATAAACATGGATTTCACAGAATGAACAATTTCTTCTATTTCTTTCAGCGGCTCAATACGGCCGAAGAAATTCGGATACTGCACGATAACTCCTGCAATATCATCCGCCATCTGCTCTTTTAATGCCTCAAGGTCGGTGATTCCGTCACTGAAAGGAATTTCAATGACCTCCACATTCTGGCCTTTTGCGTATGATTTGACCACTTCCCGTGACTCAGGGTGCACAGCACTGGAAAGAAGGATTTTCTTTCTTTTCGTATGCCCGGTGCTTAACATCGCCGCTTCGGCAAGAGCGGTGCCGCCATCGTACATGGAGGAATTGGCAACATCCATTCCCGTCAGCTCACAGATCATGGTCTGGAACTCAAAAATGGCCTGCAGCTCTCCCTGTGAGATTTCCGGCTGGTATGGTGTATATGCTGTATAAAACTCTGAACGTGAAATAACATGATCAACGATAATAGGAGCATAATGATCATAAACACCTGCACCAAGAAATGATGCATAGCTTTTTGTGTCGGCATTTTTCGAAGCCATTCTTGTAAGCTCTTTAATGAGAGATGATTCGGCTTTGGCCGGTTTGATGTTATATTCACCCTGGAAACGGACTTTTTCCGGTATGTCGCTGAAAAGCTCATCAACGGCTGAAACACCGATTTCAGCCAGCATTTCTTTTTTGTCTTGCTCTGTCATCGGCAGATAGCGATGCGTCATGTATCATTCATTCCCCTCTATTTTCTCGGTTTTTTATAAAAAGGTGTCGCTATGACTTTAGCTTTTAATCTTTTTGACCTGATTTCGACTTCCACTTCTGTGCCAATTTCAGTGAACTCCCTTTTTAATAGGGCAAGTCCCACATTTTTCTTCAGTGTCGGAGACTGGGTGCCTGTAGTGATCTCACCAATCTGCTCTCCCCCGGAAAATACAGGGTAGCCATGGCGCGGAATCCCTCTGTCTATCATTTCAATTCCAGCGCTTCTTCTTGGGGCTCCTTCTTCTTTTTGCTTCTTTAAAACAGATTTCCCGTAGAAATCTGCCTCTTTATCGGTTTTGACAGCAAAGCCGATTCCCGCTTCAATCGGAGTGATATCAGCTGTAAGCTCCTGTCCATATAGAGCAAGATTGGCTTCAAACCGGAGCGTATCCCGGGCTCCAAGCCCAATAGGAAGGATGCCTTCCTCCTTGCCTGCAGCAAGGATCTCCCGCCAAAGAGCTGGACCGGATGCACTTTCACAGTAAATTTCAAATCCGTCCTCGCCTGTATAGCCCGTTCTTGAAACCAGGGCTGTGATTCCGTTCAAGTCAACATCTTCCTTGAATTTAAAAAACCCTATTTCACTCAAATCAGTATTTTTAGATAATTTTTGAAGCACGGTTTCCGCTGCCGGGCCCTGAAGTGCAAGCTGGGCATAATGGGAAGAAACATTTGTCAATTCAACATTCTCTATTTTGCTTGCCTGAAGCCAATCAAAATCTTTATCGATATTAGCAGCATTGACTACCAGAAGATATTCTTCATCCGATTTTTTATATACGATCAAATCATCAACAGTTCCGCCATTTTCATAGCACATGGCCGTATATTGGGCTCCGCCGGGCTGCAGCTTCAGGATATCATTTGTCAGCATCTTCTGAAGAAATTCAATGCTTCCGGGTCCCTTCACTTCAAATTCACCCATATGAGATACATCGAATAGTCCTGCTTTGGTACGGACGGTTTCATGCTCTTCTTTTATTCCGGAAAACTGGACAGGCAATTCCCACCCGCCAAAATCAATCGTTTTGCCCCCGCTCTCACGGTACACTTCGAATAATGGTGTTCTTTTTAATTCTGTCAAAATGCTGCCTCCTTAAAAATAAGATTAAAAATCTTTCTTTTGCGGCTCATACAACGTTTCAGCTTTCTTAGAAAAAAGGGCATAAAAAAGGACAGAGCTGCCCTCTTTGGGCATAATTCTCTGTCCTGAAACCTGAAAGTTTACCTTTAGTAGGCTTTCCCCTTTGGTGGTCCCGTAACGCGGACTCTCTCCAGAGCTGCGTCCAGCAAGAGTTCTTTTGCCTGAGAGATTCGCTGTTAAGCTTGCTCCTTCGGCGCTGCGCCATGCAGTCTCTCCCCATGCCTTCATCCGCTTATATTTTAAAGACCCATTGTACATACTATGAGAAAACCAGCAATCCAATCATTTAGAAACTGCAGGTATGTTTTCTGCCAGTATGAAAATTTGTAAAACTCAAATTCTATTCCCATCCTACCATTAAGAATGTTTTTTCCGCAATAACTTTTATCTTGAAAACGCAAACAACTTACTAATTTTATTTTTCAACCTTCTAATGTTCGTGTTTAGCTCAATTTTATAGATATCTCATTATTCATTCTGCTTAGGGGGCAAGACCATGAAGATTGAAATAAGCTTCGATCAAGACTGGGGAGAAGAGTTTTTACAAAAGATTGAAAAAGACGGGCCATGGGCGAACTGGGACTTGTATAAACTGGCCGCAGATATCGAAAGGCGGCTCGTTGTCCCGGATTTTGAAGGTCTGCAGGCGCCAAAGCATCTGCCGCAATTAGTCCCGCTTCCCCATCAGCTTGAGGCAGCAAAACAGGTAGTGGAAGAAATGAATGGCAAAGCGATCCTTGCCGATGAGGTAGGGCTTGGAAAGACGATTGAAGCAGGGCTTATATTAAAGGAATACATGATCCGCGGCCTGGTTAAAAAAGTCCTGATTCTTGTACCCGCTTCCCTTGTCAGCCAATGGGCGTTTGAACTGAATACCAAGTTCCACATTCCTGCAGTTGCCCAGAAAAAAAGCTATGTGTGGGAAGCCTGTGATTGTGTGGTGTCTTCGATCGATACGGCAAAGCGAGATCCGCACCGCGACATCATCTTTCAGCAGGAATACGATATGATCATTATTGATGAAGCACATAAACTCAAGAACAATAAAACTAAAAACTATGAGTTTGCACAGAATTTGAAGAAGAAGTTTTGCCTGCTTCTGACGGCAACACCGATTCAGAATAAACCCGAGGAAATCTTTCATCTTGTTTCCCTCCTGAAGCCGGGCCACCTGGGCAATGCCGCCCTGTTTGCCGAGAAATATAAAGGCAAAGGCAGAAGCCTGAATGATGATGAACATCTGAAAGAACTGGTAAATACCGTCATGATTCGAAACCGCCGGGCCGATACCGGCATCGAGTGGACCAAAAGGATTGTGGAAACCATCATCATCGAGCTGTCGCCTACAGAGCGTGCCCTATATGATGGAGTCACGAATTTCAAGCCGGACTCAGGAGAAAAAACCGGAAGTGCCTTTTCGTCGCTCACATTGCAAAGAGAAGCGTGCAGCAGCCGGGAAGCGGTTTTTTATACATTAAAGAAGATGAAAGGCAAATATGAAAATCCTCCGGAGGAATTTTCAGCAAGACTTGATCATTTATTCACACTGGTGAATGAAACAGAACGGAACTCCAAGGCTGAGAAGGCACTGGAGCTGATACAGAAAATTAATGATAAAGTGATCATTTTCACTGAATACCGGGCAACACAGCTTTATCTTCAGTGGTATCTGCAGCAGCATGGCATCAATTCGGTTCCCTTCAGGGGCGGCTTCAAACGAGGCAAAAAGGATTGGATGCGCGAGCTCTTCCAAAACCGGACACAGGTGTTGATTGCAACAGAAGCAGGCGGCGAAGGGATCAACCTTCAATTTTGCCATCATCTGATCAATTTTGACCTCCCTTGGAACCCGATGCGGCTTGAACAAAGAATCGGCCGTATTCACAGGCTTGGGCAAAAAGAAGATGTAAGAATTTATAACTTTGCCACCCAGGATACAGTCGAAGAACATATCCTGAAGCTTTTGTATGAAAAAATCAATTTATTTGAAAAGGTAATCGGCGAGCTTGATGATATCCTGACAAAACTGGATATCGGAAACATAGAGGAATATCTGGTAGACGTTGTCGGGGAGTCCCGGACAGAAGGAGAAATGAAAATTAAAATGGAAAATCTTTCGTCGCTTATTAAATTTGCGCAGGAAATGAAGGATGGTGATCACTTTGCAGCAGCAGGAAATCCATGAGTTCCTAAAAAAGTACTTCCAGTCCAACCAGTGTGAAATTCTCGAGGACCACAGCTCCCATCTTGTTGTCCAGCTTACGGTGGAAATGGATAAAGCGCTGATGAACCGTCCTTTCTATTGGCACTATCTTGAAAAAACCGGAGGCGAGCCCAACCCTCAGAAGCTGACATTAATCACGGATTCAGCCCAGGCACCAGAAGATCTTAAAGGCGAAGTGATACACTTCGGTTCGCCGCGTCTTCACCAGATTTTTGCTTCTACAAAGGAGCTCGCCGGATTCATCAGACTTTATGAAGACATCCAGCAGCAGGGAACTGCTAAACACTCCCTGTTTCCTTGGCTGAATTTGAATGTGAAGGTTTCTTATCAGTGCGACAGGAAGAAGGATGTCTTCTTATCTGTTGCCCTCAATTTAATCTCAGGAGAAGTGCTGGATGAATTTCATGATAAAGTCCTCTCCTTAAAAATGACACCGAAAATTCCGGATTTTTCTTTTACGCTTTCGCCGCTTATCAAGCATAAAAGCGGGCTGTCGCGCCTGGATACCTTCATCCGGAAAAATTATGTGGAAACTGATGACCATTCCTGGGCAGAAGAAGCGATAAACCGCTGGAATGCAGATCTTCAGCTTCTGGAGCATTTCTATGAAGATATGGAAGAAAAAAATGAAAGTTATTATACAGAAAAAGAAGCGCTTCGTGCTCAATATGAACCGAAAATCGACATCTCCATTGTAAATGGCGGATTATTTTATTTAACAGATTCCTTTTACAGGCAAAAAATCCATGCATAAAAAAGACCGGTTAGCAGGGATAGTCGCCTGTTTTCCGGTTTTTTCAATTAAACATACCCTTTCGGCAGGAAAGGGCATGTTTACTTCCTTTTAATCAGCATTCTTAAAGCAAAAGGCACAACGCCAAACCAAGTGCTCATAAAGGGCTGCTTGTTTTCCTTTTTCATCTGTTTTTGCTCTTTGCGCTGATTTTTTGGCACATTTGTATACATCACAAACTGCTGCGTTAAAAATTTAATATAATCATTCGCTGACATCTTTATCACCCATTAGCAAGTATGCACAAATCGCCAGCTTTTTATTACACGCTACCTCTCCCTCCATTCAGTGATTTTGGCCGAAGATAGATTAAAAATAAAAACGGATTCACTTTTGCGGCCGGATTTTGTAGTGGCAAAAAGCGTAGTCTGAACGATTTGCGGGCTCTGTTTTTTCACCTGATAATACACGTCCCCATTTTGATAAAAGAAAATTCCGGTGCTGATTTTCCCTGTAATATCCTTGGGCAGCATGATAGAAAGATCCTTGGCTGCAAGCTTCAGTAAATGGTCGTTCACAAGCTTTTCTTCTGTCTCTTTGTGAAACTTCTTATCAGGCACATACCGGTCGATTGCAAATAGTGCTGCTGAAATGAAAGCTGCAGCAACCACCATCATGATCGGAAAAACCATGCCTTTTTGATTATTCATTCCTGCTCGTTATATAGGGCCTCAGAATTCTTGAAAAGGAAGCCCCTTCCTTGTCTGTCACTGTCAAAACAATCGACTTCCCCTCTTTTTTTGCATAAAAGCTTTTTATGTTCTGCAAAAGAACCTCATAGCCTGCACCGTTCAATTTCCTTCTTAACTTATCCTGGTATTTCTCGATGCTTACCACATCGCTGCCGACGACTAAATACACCGTGTCACCGGATGCCTCCTGGCTTGTTGACTGCCTGACTTCCCTTTTTATCTGGTTAATGCAAATTTCCCATTCCCTGGGGTTGATGCTGCTCCTGGATCCAAGGCTGGTATGAAGAAAGGCAGCCATCTGCAGAACAAGAGACGAAATGGACAGCAGAACAACAAGAGATGCCAGCATCTCCGCCATGGTAAATCCGTCATCTTTTCGCAGCATCACAAAATGTTTCTTCCCGCCCGTTTGCTTTTTTATATGTTATGCACCCTTCCATCATCCCCTGGGACACCGAAGATTCCCTCCAGGTTAATATATAGCTGTGCCCTCTGCTTTTAAGACTGCCTGATGCCTGTCCCTCTCCATCCATATACGCATCAAGCTGCTCATAAAGCAGATGATAAGCTTCTGTCTTCATGAAAAGATCACTCCGGTCATGCCGGATTTTGCTCATTATCGGTAAGATAGACACTGCCAGGAAGACGCATAGAAAAAATGAAGCGAGCATTTCCAGATAAATGTAGCCGCTAGAGTTTTTCAATTCGGAACCTTCCTTTGCCAATGTTAAGGGTCAATTTGTATGTGCCATCAGGGGTAAAAATAAACCAGGCACCTGCTATGGATACATTGCCGTTGGAGGTGAAATAAATAATTAAGTTCATGGTCCCCTTTACAAAATCAACATCATGCGGAATCTCCCTGCTTTTTACAACTCCGTCTTCCATCGTATATATCTGATATTTTGAAAGAGCCGAATCTATCGCAAAACTGGTATATGCCTGGTGGCTGATGGCGTATTGCTGGGCATACAAAATATCATCGTTTAAATCAGTGAGGAATTGCCTTGTTTCCTGATGGTCCATAAACCTCGGATAAAGCCCCCAGGAGACAGAATAGATTAAGATGAAGATGCTTAAAACGATCAGCATCTCAGCGAGCGTGTAGCCACCTTCATACTTCATTTTCTTTAGGCAAATATCATTTTCCGCCATTATCCGAAACACTTACCTGTCCGCTTGTATCAATAGTAACCGCTGACCCATTTGGACAGGTGGTTTCCTTCAGATAGCCTTCTGTTTTTAACTCGGCAACTCCAGAGGGAAGCTTATTATGGTCGATCTGATAGGCCTCAACCTGAGCCTGCACCATTTTCGAAAAGGCTTCGCATCCCTTTGTCTGAATGGTTGATTGATGCTTGGTGATATTCGGGACCGTTATAATCAGCAAAATGGAGATGACTAATAATACAATGAGCATTTCAATAAGGGTAAAACCTTTTTCATTCATCGTTTTTCCTCCTTAAATTCCGTCAAGCAATGAAAACATCGGCATGAGTACGGCCAGATAAATGGAAACAACCAGTAATCCGATAATAGAAAACAGCAAAGGCTGTATGATCCTTACAATCATGGCCATCCTTTCTTCTATTTTCTTCAGCAGATAGGAACTGTAATGAAACAGCTCCTGATCCAGCCGTCCATGCTTTTGCCCGTTTGCGGTAATAATGCCAAGATGCTTCTCAAAGTAAGGCATCTCCCCTATGATTTTCTCGAGGGATTTTCCTTCCGTCAATTCTTCGCGTATCCTGGTGCAAAGCTTATTGTAAAACGGCTGCTGCTGATTTCTTGAAAATAATGTGATGCTTTCATTAATGGAGAGCCCGCCAGACAGCAAACCGCTGAATTGGCTGGCAAAAAAGTGGGTTTCGAATAACCGGATGAAAGAACCGGCAATGGGGATGCGAAGCATGAGGCTCCTCTGTTTCAAGGGGCAAAGCTTCCTGAACCAGAACTGCCTTAATAGCAGAATGATGAATAGAAGAATGCCCAGTATCCATGGAACTTCCTTGAGGATTTTTGTAAAGCTGAGAACCAGATTCATAAATGCATTTTCTTTGGCGTCCATCGATTGAAAGAGAACCTGGAATTTAGGGATCAGGACCTTCTGAAGCACATAAAAAACATTGCCTGCAAACACGAGCAGGAAAATCGGATAAAAAAGCAAATTCTTGATTTTCTCCATATCCTGAGCCCGTTTCTGCCAGTAGGATCCTGCATCTTTAAGCGCCTTTGCCAGCTGTCCATAGTGTTCCGCATAAAATATGTAGCTGATTAATTGGGGATGAAAGCGAAGCTCGCTTAACACAGAATGAAGCGGATTTCCGTCCCGCAGGCTTAAAAGGGCGTTTTCTAAATCTGCCGACTTTTTCTTCGTTTCCTGGAGTTTCAGAAAGTGCAGCGCCTGTGAGAGCGGATATCCATTTTCCAGCAAATCGCCGAGCCTCGTTAATAACAGTGCCTGTTCCTTCATATTCCATTTACTTCGCTTCATCTTCATGCACCAGCCGGTCAAATTCCGCTTGTTTTACATAGCCCATGGCCACTGCCTTGCTGATTTCGTCCTTAAGTGTACGATACTTTATTTTTCCTTTTTCGCCCTTCGCTGTCTGCAGCACACGGGTAAGCTCTTTTCCGTACAGCAATTCATACACGCTTGCCCGCTTGCTTCTTTTTTTGTCCTCGCATTCTTCTGTACACACCCCTTTGCAAAAAGGGCATTTTAGCTCTAATAGCCGCTGTGCAGTTACAGCAATAAGTGTCTGCTGTATTTCAAGCCAGTTTACGCCAAATTCCATCAGGCGGTAAACCGCTCCTTCTGCATCACGTGTATGCATGGTCGTCAATATAAGATGCCCTGTCAGCGCTGCCCTTACGGCGATTTTGGCTGTTTCCGCATCCCGGATTTCACCGACCATTATTATATCCGGGTCATGCCTCAATGCAGCCTTAAGCCCGACTGAATACGTAATGCCGGCTTTTTCATTAATCTGCACCTGCAGCACTTTTTCAGATTCATTTTCTATGGGATCTTCAAGTGTGATGACATTTCGGTTGATGATTTCTTTTGCGTGGTGGAGCAGGGAGTAAAGGGTGGTCGTTTTGCCGCTTCCAGTTGGACCGGTAAAGATGATCATGCCATGGGAGTGTTTAAGGAGAGCGATGAGTTTATTGGCAGTGCTGCCAAAGAGCGATAAACGTTCAAGAGGAAGGATTGCATGCTGCGGGATCAAACGGATCACAAGGCTTTCTGAATAAGATGCGGGAAGTGTCGACAGCCTGAGGCCGACCGCTTTGTTGTCCAAAGTCATGGTGATTGCACCGCTCTGCGGCCTTCTTTTTTCGCCTATATCCATCGATGCAAGAAACTTAAGATGGGATATGAGCCTGTCCGATTCATCCTGGGTGAGTACTTCCTGGGGATACAGCTTGTTATCTATGCGGAACTGGACGAGCGGGCCTTCCTTGCGGGGAAGAATGTGGATATCAGAAGCAGACAAGCGGATAGCGCTTGATAATATATGATCTGCTGTTTTTTCAATGGATTCCAACCATTTTACACCTCCTTATTTGAATAACTATATATTTCGGCAAAATCTCCGACATTCCTTCTTTTTTCTTGATTTATTTTAAAATCATTCATACTGCGCTGCACCTGCAGCATGTAACTCTTCATATAAAGTGAGGCAGAGATTGACACAAACCCTTGATACATCAACCCTAAAAATCACAACAACTTAAATGCAGCATCTATATTTTTGAGACAAGGAAGAAAATGAGTCATTGAGATTTAACCATTTATGTAGGGACTTATTTTTTATTCAAAACAAAACAACCGAACAAATTTATGTACGGTGGTTTTTCTTTCTTATAAATATTCAGGCCCATCACATTATGCCAAAGTGATTTAAGTCAAAAATTATTTTGCGTGTATATTGTTTGTCTGGTCGCGGCACTTGTTACCTGAACAAGGATTACCCTTTAATCAGTGTTACATTACTGTTATCAAGGATAATTTCTTCTATCCAGTCAAATATAGTTGGACCTTTGTTCATCTTTGCATTTTTTATTTCTTGAGTCACATTTTCTTTATTAGTGGGATGACAATTTTTCAATCTTTCACTCAGTTTAATAATTGTTTCTCCGTATCCTAAATCTCTTTTTGACTTAACAGAATTTCTCCAAATAATTGTGTATTCTTCTCCAAATTCTATATCTCCAAAGCCCCCACGCAAAATATCATTAAACGCATCTAGACTTTCGTTCCATTCATATTTCCCAAAGAGAACTGCACTTGAAAATTCCTTACAAAACCCCTTAAAGTCAGAAAACTTCTCTCCATCAATGATGAAGACATCGACCATTTTTTAGCCACCATCGAAACAGTAGTTGCTCCTAATTAATGAGTTCTTCTTGTAGGTATTTCTTCAACTAAAGCACCGATAGTTAAAGAAGAAATAGTTTATATTATAAAGCTTAAAAACCGATTTAAGGGGGTACTGAAAGTATTAATAAATAAGAGGGTTATTTCTCGGATTTTTATAATTCCATTTAGAGAAGAGTTAATAGAATTGGAACCTTAGTGCTATATAAAAAAATCACGTTCAATTGACTAGGAGGAAATCGAAGTGCCCATTTGTCAGAACTGTGGCAATGAATGGTCTTGGTACTATACCGTAAAACAATTATTAACATTCCATAAAAGTATGAAATGTAATCATTGTGGAAAAATTCAATACGAAAGGAAAGCATCAAGATATACTACAATTTCGTTCCTTCTCCCTCTTGTGATTATTTCAATAATATTTTCCATAGTATTTGATTTATCAATTTCTATCGTAGTATTATTGTCAATCGCCTTATTAATCATAGTTATACTTCTACATCCATTCTCCATAAAATTATCTGATAAAGAGGAACTTTCTTGATGAATAATCATCAATCTGTATTATCATTGAAAACTATCTGACTAACACACCCATTGGTTTAATATAATTAAAATAACTGTTTCTATAAGGGAAACGGTTGCTTTTTTATTATTATTTAATTGCCGCGTCCGCTGAACCCTTCATAGTGTTCTTTCTTGACATTGTGTGCACTCTCAGTATAAGTCTGCTATGCACTTGTAGCGTTTTTAATTCCTTTATCAACATCCTCAAAGTGTGAGTTACTTTTCTTATGAATGTAATTATCTACTCCAATAACACAAATCACAGCAGCTAGGAATCCAGCAATCCATAACAAGAACATATTCTTCGCTCCTTTTCAGCTAAAATCTTAGCTTTAATATATTTTAGGTCTTGTCATTAAATTATCCTGGGGTGAAATGAATGTTCAAAAATCCAAAGTATTAATAAGTAAGCTGTAAAACACAAAAATAGAAACATTGGAATGAAGTATCTTCTAATTGGAGTGCATAAGAAAAATAGTGGAATTGTAAAAAAACCTATTTTGAGGACTGTAAAAGAATAATAATGGTACTCGGGTTGCTCTTCATTATAATCTTTTCCTAAGGGGAACATTACGGGTATTGCAGTACCTATAATCCAGATTAAATAAAGAGATATCAGCACAATTAATTTAGTTTTATATTTCATAATTATGACCCTCACTATTTTATAAGACAATCAAAGAGTATTTCTACTATTTTTAATGATCGGATATAGACTTACCAATAGCCATTGCTTCGCCACATACTGTAATTCTTCCTACATTTGCTTCAACGTGTACCGCCGAGTATACATTTCCCATTTTTGTCCTCACCGCTGAATCGATGTGATGTCGTTCATATTTATAATTCTTTTCAATAACTTTTTCTGCTTCCTTAATCAATTCATAATCTATACTCTCTAATGGTCTTACTTCTAACATAATAATCGACCTCTCACTATTTTTTTATCTCTTTTTCTTAAAATAACCTGTTTAGTTTTTGTGTATTTCTACATAAACTTTACATCTACTTTAACATAAATATCCAGTTGAGTTTCACTTAATGGAAGTTAGCTTGGAGAAATACTCAAGCCTTTAGATTACTGCTTTTATTTGGCGAATTGGCAGCGGCGTGTCATATAAGCACTAATCAAAGTCCAAACATCAACCAATAATGCAACAAAGCAAAAAAAATGGCGGAAAAAGAACGGAAAATTCAGGTGTGTCTTAGTGCTTGTCAGAACCCAAATCATATTACAATCAAATTTCTCCGTGAAGTATAAAAAACAGCCATTCCATAAAGTAGTGGCTGTTTTCATTATTCAATAAAAGCTTCCAAATTGCCGAAGAAACGGGTCATCTAAGCTCTTATAAGATCCAATTATCATTTTGCTCAGTTTATTTATAGGATAATAGCAGTTTGCATTTCCAACTTCTTCACACTCTATTAACAAGGCAGTTATAGCATCCTGGTTTAGCGTTAAGAATGTGAATATATTCAACTTCTTTATTATCAAAAATTTCATCTATATTTTCTCTTAAATTTATACCTTCTGTAACCTTTGCCTCTACAATCATTGAGTCAGCATTGTAGCCGCGTACAGATAGATACCTATGATGTAACATATGCGGAATTTCATTGACATCTAGCTTAGCAGTAATTGCTCCCTTTCGTATAAATATAGGTCCACTTGCTTTATAAGGGGAATTAACATTATGATATTGGTAATTCAATAAGATAACCTCTTCCCCTACCTCTGCATCCTTCAAGCTTATCCTGCATGGATATCCTGGCTTATTATTTGCAATCATTTTAATTGCCCCGATACTTTTTAATTCTTCTTCATTCATTAAAAATAGGTTATTAAACTCCTTCTCTTGTAACGCAACGATTTGAAAGTTATTTTTCATATTCTATCCTTCCTTAAATAGTTGTAATAAAGCATTTCACTAATGATGCTTCCACTAAAGTTCATAAAACTTATTAAATAATCATGCCTGTTTGTTAAATGAGTATTTATTAAAATAATATCATAAAATACAATTTTACCCATTTGTTATTTTTAAAGCAGCCAAATCAGAACAAATAGCGTTATTAATCAGTTGAAACTAGACAGACGAACCAGACCAAATTACTAAACTACTCAAAAGCGTTGTGAGAATAAGAAGCACCCTATAGTTTAAGTCAAGATTTCACAATGTCTGAGATGTTATAACCTTAAGAATTGCATCTGCTTGTAAGGCATTTGCAAAGTTTAAAATCTCTGCTTTTGTATAAGGTGTTGCATAAGAGTCTGTTTGTACATCATAACTTTGGATAATGATTGTGAATGGGTTATTTTTATAATTCATTTCCGAAACAGCTATAATATATTTTTTCTGTTGTGGTTCAATTGACAATTGTGGCTCTGGTATTAATCTCCATTTTTCCTGTTTCTCAATTATCTGATGATTGTTACGAAGGTCAAGATGACCTTTGAAAATTTGAATATAAAAATGGTTATTATTTCCGTTTAAACTGAAATATAAAGTATGTGTGGGATTAGAGGTTAATCCTGCATTTACAATTTTATATTCATCTGAACGGTTGGTTATTTCATTTTGAAGTTCTCTTTTTTTAGTTTCTGTGAATATTTTGTTAGATATTTTATTAGACCTACCTATATGTAAGCTTTCCAGTCGATTCTTATAGCCATTCGGAACTACCTCAGTTGCATTTCGAGTTGAACTATTGGCAGATGTTTTTTGAAAAAAAATAGTTGTAGTAAAAAACAGTATCGCAATAACCAGTACAGTGAATTTCTTAATATTCACAATATTTCCCCTCCTTTTACCAAAAATACCATAAAAATACTATAAAACAAAGTGAAAATAGATTATATCAATTAAGTTATTTTAGGATTCTTTATATTTGATTCCTTTTAAGTTTCTTCTTCAACTCCAACCAGCTAATAGGAGACAAGAACTTCTTATTATCCGTGTTATACTTTTTGAAGACACGCCAAATAACCCTCCAAACATTAATTGGAAGGTTTTTTATAAGATGTTTTTTCTTGTGGATTAAGCCATGTCCAGGAACTCCTCATTCCTTTTTAGGATTGCATAAATCCAGTGTAAGAGTTTGTTTACACAGGCGATCATTGCAACTTTTGCCTCTTTTCAATTTCAATAGCTTGTCGAAAAAAATGGGAAGTACCGATATACAATAAAAAATAACGTTAGTTTAAATGAAGGAAACCTTTTACTAAGGGGTTTCCTTCATTTATATCAAAAATCAACATTAACAGAGCCAATAACTAAAATGCTGTGCGGGTTAGTTACTTTTAAATATGTTTATCTGTTAGCTTTGTGAATATGATGAGTTTCTGTATCTATTTTATTTCTGAGGATCTGCTCCGTTTATTTCGAATGATGACAAAAGCAGTTACTGCCAGTGCAGCGAGCAGGCTGATGCTTCCGTACAAGACAACAGGGCTGAGAGTCTTGTGCTCATCCAGGTCTTGGGATGTGTCTCCCCCGTCGCCTCCTCCGACAGAACTGTCATTTCCGTTAGCATCTAAAATAGGCTTCGCATCTTTATATCTTTCGATGATATCTTTCCTGAATTGTATGACAGTCACAGCTGCAGGAAGTATTTTTTTTGCTGAATCATTTAACCCGCTTACCTTGCCGTTTTGATACAGATACCAGGCATTTCTCGGCATTTCATAAAAAATTTTTTTGTCAGGACTTGGCTTTAATCCGGCAAGACTTTCCGCCAAACTCTTTCCATATCCGAAAGTAGAGAATTCATATTTATTATCTTCATTTTTATATGTCCCAATCACATTAACAGGTTTGCCTTCCTGATAAACAACGGAAATCCATTCATTGGCCTGTATTAATCCCTTGTGGGGCTCCTTTATATCATCTGTACTTTTTTTGAACTTCCTCGTCATCGAATAGGTGGGGAGCAAATCACCGAATTTGATATCTTCAGTATTATCTGTGAGGAAATAATAAGAAGGATTATCATTTTGTATAGTGGCCACAACTATTTCTTTAAAATGATTCTCCGCAAATTCCTTAGCCTTTGCCGGCACTTCACCTTTTCCCTTCGGAAAATAGAATTCAGCAGCACTGGCTCCTTGAAAGGTTAAAAAAAATGTGAACAGAAACAAAATAATAGAAGACAGTTTTATTTTTTTCAAATCCTCGGCCCCATTTCTGATAACTCGAAACACCCTTTAATCGCTTTATAAAGATTACCTTTTTTTCATATTCCCGTGGTACTACTTTAACATGATTAACCATTTATTTACAGAAAAAAATGCATTCCCTCCTAGAGAATGCATTCATTAAGACATGTTATTTACTTGCCATCAGTTTGTTTTCTCTTTAATTTTTTCGCGGATGCTTTCCAGTTCGTTAAGAGGCAGCTTGTTCAGGGAATTCTTAATTTCTTCTTCAATTTGCTTTCTGTTGTTTTCACGGTACTGATCCCACCAATCCCTGAGGCACTCAGTGTGGTCCAGGAGATATTCGATATCTATTTCCTCCACTTCATCGTCTGAAAGGTAGGTTAGTACCTCTCCCAATAGGCGGCTCGTATTATCTGCATTCTTTGTATGTTCTTTTCCTGACCCGGAAGCTTCTTTTTCCTCCGCAGTCCCGGCAGCTGCTTCGTTCTTTTTTGGCATGATAGCCCTCCTTATTTTTTTATGTGTAAGGATAGTATTTCCATACAGCACTCATTCAATTAGCACAACAGGAAATCACGATGAAGATGGAGAATATCTTTGTTGAGGATCGGAAAAGCCAGAAGCCAAATGGATTCAGCGTTATGGAACTTCTTTTATCATAAAAATTGTTGTTTTTTCTGAGTTCTGTGAGGCGATCTCATTATTAAATGTGGTTGATTGGAGCGAAAGGTGCGAGACTCCTGCGGGACTAGCGGGAAGCGAGCATCCTGTAGCAGAAATCAACCCCTTGTTCCGTAGCAGCAAAGCTTTCGAAAACAGCTTATTAGAAACAAAGTTGAAAAAGGAGATAATGATGATTATAAACAAACAAGAATTCTGCGTGAATGGAATGAATTATACAATCCGGTCTGCAAGTGAAAAAGATGCCGGGGATTTGTCTCAATTGAGGCTGCAGATTGATGGTGAAACAGAAAACTTAGATAGAGAAAAAGGTGAGGCATTCATTGATCCGCCAGGCTTTGAACAAATCATTAAAAGAGACTCTGAAAGTAAAAAAAATCTATTTCTTGTTGCTCAGGTGCAGGATAAGATTGTCGGCTTTTCAAGATGCGAGGGAAATCAATTAAAGAGATATTCTCATAAGGCAGAATTCGGAGTATGTGTTTTAAGAGAGTATTGGGGCTATGCTATAGGGAAAAATTTATTGAAAGAATCGATTTGCTGGGCAGACGTGAACGGGATTAAAAAAATGACGTTAAATGTGCTGGAAACTAATGAAAAGGCCATTTCCCTTTATCGCAAGCATGGATTTGAAGTGGAAGGCATCTTAAAAAATGATAAAATTCTTTCCGACGGCAGGTATTATCATACTGCAGTAATGGGAAGATTCCATGAAAACATAAAAAAACAGCTTTGAGGCCAGGGACTCCAAAGCTGTTTTAAGTTTTATGCCAGTTCGATTCCGCCTGTAACACCATACACTTGGGCTGTCACATAGCTTGAATCCTCTGAAGCAAGGAATACATATACACCCGCTAATTCCACTGGCTGGCCAGCACGCTTGAGCGGTGTGTTTTGTCCGAAAGCAGGGATTTTTTCGCTTGGCTGCCCTCCTGAAATTTGCAATGGTGTCCAGATTGGGCCGGGGGCAACAGAGTTAACACGAATGCCCTTTGATCCAAGCTGTTTCGCCAATCCGCGGGTAAACCCGGTAATCGCGAATTTTGTTGATGCATAGTCCAGCAGATTAGGGCTAGGGTTATAGCCTTGTACTGAGGTTGTGGTGATTATGGAAGCACCTTTTGGCAAATACGGCAATGCTGCCTGTACCGTCCAAAATAATGAAAAGACATTAACTTCAAATGTTTTTCGCAGCTGCTCTGTAGACAGCTCTGCGATATCTTCAACAGCTTGCTGCTTGCCGGCAACAAGCGCCAGTACATCCAGCCCGTCTAATTCTTTGTACGCCTTTTCGACAAGCTCTCTGCAAAAAGATTCATCACTAAGATCGCCGGGAATCAGCACGGCTTTTTTCCCTTCTGCTTCAATAAGCTTTTTCACTTCTTCTGCATCTGCCTGTTCTTCTGGAAGATAATTGATGGCAACATCTGCTCCCTCACGTGCATATGCAATGGCTGCAGCGCGACCGATACCAGAGTCTCCGCCTGTAACAAGGGCCTTTCTGTTCAATAGCTTGCCGGAGCCTTTATAGCTTGTTTCACCGCAGTCCGGAAGCGGGTTCATCTCGCCCTGAACAGCTGGCGGTTCTTGATATTGTTTTGGGAAATCTTCGTTATAATACTGGTTTAATGGATTTTCAGGATTTGACAAGGGTATCTCTCCTTAGTTAAGTGAATTTTTATCATTCATATGTTCTGCATAAGTGCAGACAACGTTAAATGAAGTGTATGTGTTAACGATTCCCTTTTTCAAATATCAATAAACCTAGCAGTACGCTCGGAGTTGTGCCTAAAAAAACGTTATTTTTCAATTGAATGATTGATACGCCGAGAAAATAACATATAATGGAAATATGTGTTCTTCAAGTAACGGAGCAGTAATGTTGAAGAAGAAAGTTGAAGGGGTGTCGGTAAATGAACGAAGCACCAATGATAAAAGGCGATAAAGTGTTGTTGCGGCAACCTATTGAGCGTGATGTAATTGATTACTTAAAAATTGAAGTAAATAAAGAACTTGAAAGAATGTATGGTGGAGATACAAGGAATTTATCACCGAAAACAAAGGAAGATGCTCAGAAATTTGTTAATGCTATTAAAATCAATAAACTAGAATGGTGTGTAGAATTTGAAGGGCGTTTTGTAGGACAGGCTCGGTTAACAGTAAATAAATTAGATAATAGAGCACGTTACGCTGTTGGATTATTTGACCCAACTGTTTGGAACAAAGGATTAGGAACAAAAATTACACAATTGGTCCTCCGTTACGCATTTGAGGAACTCCAACTACATCGTGTTGATTTGAGAGTTCTCCAGTATAACAAGAGAGCAATCAAATGTTATGAAAAGTGTGGTTTTATACAAGAAGGAGTAGAAAGAGAAGGAGCCTTAATTGAGGGTAAATATGAAACTGATATATTTATGAGTATTTTAGACAGGGAATACCAATCAATAAAAGACTCCTTCATAGAAATATGTTTGTTAAGCTAATGTGATGCACGGCAGCCTTCAATAAAGTGATACTAATTGATCTTTGAAGAGAGTTATAGGATATAACTCCTTATCTATTAAAGATCGTGCAATTTGTTTCATAACACCAGGATTACGGAGTTCGCCGTTTTCCATTTCTAAAATCTCCGCTTGCGGAATCCATTTACTGTCTGTAATTTCGTCTTCTTCAAGCTTTAGTGAACCTCCGGCAATGGCACCGGTAAAATGAAATAGTATCACCTGATGGTTTGTACGGCTGATAAAATTGTATACTCCTGTCGTGTGTGTCAGCCTGATATCATAGCCGGTTTCTTCTTTTGCTTCCCTGCATGCAGCAAGAAGAATATCTTCTCCTTGCTCTATGTGCCCAGAAGGAAAATTCCACTTATTTTTCTCTGATAACGTGTTTTCTTTTATAAGCAGTACGTCATTATTATTGTTAATAATTGATGTACTCACAACCAATACGATGTTATTTTGCGTCATTAGTTTCTCCATGAATTCTTATTTGGCCAGCAGAGATCAAATGTGCTTTCGTACTATCTCAGAGAACATACCTTAGCTTTCATCTCTGCTTTTTTCTCATCAAAGCTTCGAGACAGGCAGAGACCATACATCTTCCTCGCCAATTGCCTCTCCTAAAGGAACAAAGCCATATTTTTCATATAGTCCCATGGCCGTATGATTTTCCCTATGTACAGTCAGCCGGATTTCTTTGCATGCAGGAAAAGTTTTGATGATCCAAGAAATCATCCCGTCAAGAGCGGCCTTCCCGTATCCCTTGCCCTGGTGCTTTTCGTCGATCATAAATCCATTAATCCAGTACATATTTGCTGTATTTTCAATATATGCATGCATAATGAACCCGACCATTTGTTTTTGATTATAGATGGCAAATGGAATGTATTGGACATTGTCGCCGTCTGGTTTAATATAGACTTTGGCAAGTGATACCGCTGGTTCGGGAACAAAGCGGCTCTGTGCTGCTTTAACCTTTAATGACAAAGCTTCTTCCCAGTTTTCTCTTGTCACAGCCTTCAATTGAACGTTCATCCATGTTACCTCTAATCATAGTTTTAGATGTTCCCGCTTGACTCTTTATCCTTTAGAAATCCTAATTTGATTACACAAGCTGCCTTGCTGCTTATCAGCTGAGGATTTGATGAAGGGCATCATCAATGCGGCTGTATTTGAATACAAACCCCTCCTTTACCAGTCTTTCAGGGATTACCCATCTGCTTTTTAAAATGAGCTCTGTTTCTGTTTTAATGAACACAGCACCAAGCTCAAGCATCCATTTTGCTGATGGAAGCCCGGCCTTAACCCCCATGGCTTTCCGGAGGTTTTCCATTAACTCTGCGTTCGTGACAGGGTTCGGCGAGGAACAATTAAATACACCGCTCAAAGATTCTTTTTCCTGTAAAAAGGTGATGATGCGGCAGAGATCTTCAACATGGATCCAGCTGAATTTTTGTGTTCCAGGTCCTTGTGCGCCTCCGAGGCCGAACTTGACCATATTCTTAAAGGGAGTCATCACACCTCCATCTTTCCCCAGAACAATCGCAATTCTTAGGGCAATTTGCCTTGTCTCAGGCAATTGAAAAGCAAAAAATGCTTGTTCCCATGCCTTGGCAACATCCACAGAGAATCCAGAGCCTATCTCTCCCTCTTCCTCCGTCATTGGGCGGTCCTCCGCGTGGCGGTAGATGGTGGCTGTACTGGAATTGATCCAGAGCTTAGGAGGGGTTTTGCATTGAGATATGGCGTTTCCGAGAATATTCGTCGTTTTCGTCCTTGAAAGAAGAATCGCTTCTTTATTCCTTTTATTATAGCGGCAATCCACAGACTTGCCTGCCAAATTGATTAATATCTCAGCCTCCTCAAGCGCACGGATGATGGCATCTGTGTCTTGCCAGTTAATATGTGGAGCCTGCCGGGAGATCACCTTTACTTCATAGCCAATTTCACAGAACTTCTTTTCAAGAAAGGCACCTATAAATCCAGTCCCCCCCGCTAAAACCGCTTTCTTTTTCATAAAATTCCTTCTTCCTTTTTCGTCAAACGTTTATATATTTATCAATATGATTCTTCACTTCCTCATATCAAGCAGGATCTTCCCTTCACTTAGCCTGCTTTCCATCAGCCCGTGTGCCAAATGAGCGTCTTCTAAAGCAAAGCGACGGCCGATTTTCATTTTCAAAGAGCCCTCAGAAAGATAGCGGAGCACATGTCCTGCTGTTTCCTCAAGGATTTCAGGGCGGAGCTTTCTTGTAGTCCCAAGACTGAATCCAAGAACGGACCGGCAGCTGGAATGAAGGTCACTTGTCTGAAAGCTTCCTGCTTTGCCCCCGCTATTGCCGTATTGAACCAGCCTGCCATATGGAGCAAGGCAAGATAGGCTTTTCTCAGTAACCCGCCCTGCAATAGAGTCCAAAATAATATCCGCACCCTTCCCATTTGTTGCATCATTGACTTTTTCTGCAAAATGCTCTCTTTCGTAACAAATGACCATATCTGCTCCTGCTTCAAGGGCGGTTTTAGCTTTGCTTTCATTCCCAACCGTTCCAATTACTTTTCCGGCTCCCAGAATTTTTGCCAGCTGGATGGCCGCTGTTCCTGCTCCTCCGGCAGCTGAATGGATCAGAACATTTTCTCCTTTTTGGATTTTGGCAATATCACAAATAAGTTTGTATGCAAGAAAAGAGACTGTCGGACACGCAGCAGCCGTATCAAAGTCTATATTTTCCGGAAGGGCAAAGGTGAGGTTTTCCTCGGCAGCTGCATATTCTGCATAAGACCCCGTGAAAGGAAAAGCAATGACTCTCTGTCCTTCCTTGAATTTCCGGACATCGCGTCCAGTCTTTACAATCACCCCGGCTGTATCAAGCCCGGGGATATAAGGCAGTTTTTTGCTTCCTTTTTTTCCGTATCTTGTTTTAATATCTGCAAAGTTCACACTTGTCTTTTCCACCCTGATCAGCACCTGAGAGGGTCCTATTTCAGGAATATCTGTATCTGTATAGATTAGAACCTCGGGATTGCCATACTCTTTTACAATAATTGCTTTCATCTCTTTGTCCTCCCCTCCATTAACCCTTCCTTTATCTTACAATCTTCATAAACCCGCCGGAATGACAGATGTCTTATGTATAGCGATTAGAAAAAATTATCAGCAAGCAAAATACAACTATTCATCTATGAATAGCCAAACGCAAAGGATTGCTGCTAAGCGTCGAGGGTGTGGAGTGAGCGGTTCTCCGTGGAATGCTGCGGAAAAAGGCATGCCAAATCAATGGCGTAATAAAGACACACCAAGAAAAACCGATGATTTTTCTCGGTGTCACTGAAGCATAAAGTAAGGGTTCTCTTATCTGAATCCTTAATCACAAGCATAGTGCCCTTATCCCAAGGTTATGATTATGTCGTCTTCCATATCTCTTTCAATAAATATTGAATCTCTTTTATTGAAAACCAGTTCCAGCCCGGATAAGTTGTCCGGCAATGCTGGGGATATAATATATGTATGGGTGCGGAATCCTTGTCCGCCGCCGCTACCATCTGAACGGCAATCGTATTGATCTATCTGTAATTCTAAAAAATCACGGGGTCTTTTTCTTATCATCTCAAGCGGGGTATCTATTTTTTCATTCCAATCAATATGAAGGTTCAGTACACTGGCATTTGTGTATTGTTTGATATACGTAATTGTATAGATCTCTTCCTCGTGTTCAAAGGATTTTAATACAGGCAGGTGTTTTATAAATCCAGATGGCTCAACTTGGGGCTTGAAGAAAAAATCCATTCTCATCAATCCGAATATGGATTGCAGAAACTCTTCAAAAATATCATATTTCCCGGCCCACTCAGTGATTGCCTTATCTGGCGGAAAGCCAGGTCTACCCTCACAAAGAGCTTTCCTCTGCTGGAGCAGCCTGCAAATTTCTTCATCAATTGGATATAGACGATTATCATAATAATCGGTCGGACGTTCGAATTCTTTTTTTATCACACATGCACTCCTCTTCATGATTACTTTCAGCGACATCTTTCAAAAACATCATAGTCTATTAATTCTCCTTATTTTTCCCAAATCCCTTCTATCTGCCCTATTTCCTTCAAATTGCCTTTTAATAAAAGCCGCGGTTTTATTTATCTATTTTAGGAAACCACAAAGGGTCAAAGCAGCAGGCAAAATTGCCCGTTCCCCAAAAAAAAAATTCTCGAGTGACCGAGAATTCATTTTACATACTCACTTTCAATTCATTTTTCATATGAACCATGCTTTTTAGTGCATCTTCGTGATGGCCGATAATCAGCTTTTCCCCGTCCGTAACAATCGGTCTCCTTAATAGCTTCGGTTCATTTGATAATAGCTGGAGGACATCAGACAATTTCAGGTCATCCAAATCCAAGTTTAAGCTCTTAAAGGTTTCACTTCTTGTAGCAAGCAGCTCATCCAGCCCTTCTGTTGTTAATTTTAATATTTCCTGCAATTCGTCCGGAGTTGGTGTTTCCCTGAAGATATGACGTTCCTCAAAAGTGACTTGATTAGACCGCAGCCATTTTTTTGTTTTGCGGCATGACGTACAGCTTGGGTATGAAAAGAAAGTTAATGTTTTCATTGTTCATCCTCCGTTCTAAAATTTAATTATCTAAGTAGGTATACGGAGATTGTATAACATATGTATAACATTTGTACAGCATTTACCCTTATATGTACAAGATTTATTTTTAAATTTTTTCGCTTTCCTCCTGATATGTGAAAATAACTAGTGAAATGGCTTAATTTAAAGAGCTGAAAATTATTGTTTTTCCTGAAGCATTCCCATTGTTCATCCGGTTTGATTAGAGTTTTAAGGTGCGAGACTCATAATGCGGAAATCAACCCCTTGTTCCATTGCAGCAAAGTTTACGAAAACAGCCTGTCAAAAAAACTTGAATTATCTGTATTTTTTGCCTTTAAATAATAAAGCGCATACAATCAAGTCTTTACATCCTGCGAACTTGTAATTTATAATTATTTAGAATGGATATGATTGGCACAAAGGAGGGATACAGATGGAGCGCATGTACAGAGTTCTTGGTTTCTGGACTGGTATTATGGCCATATTTTTCTATTTAGGTGATATGTATACAACCGCCTTGATTTTCTTTGGACAAACTGGATTCTTTATTCTATTAAGTTATTTGCGATTATCTGAGCGGATGTATATTTATGTGTTCGGAGCCTATCTTACCGTTTTCTTTGTCGGATTTACCTACTGGTCCACTTTTATGATGGTTCCGGGAGCAGGCATGGAATAAAGTCCAGCCTGCCCGGTTTGCTTCATGAAGCCGGTTGAACTAGCGGGACATATCTTCCTGCGGGCTAAACAAATGCAATACATAGCTCCCTGCATTCAGCAGGGAGCTTTTCATGTTTAATAAGGAAACAGCCTGTCAATCTTCGGCATATTTTTGGTCTGGATCAAGGCGCGGAAGTAAGAACTGATCCCTCCCGGAAGAAGCAGGCTGCGGATGGATCTATTACGTTTAGAAACAGCTGAAAATGGATCCGTGTTTTGATGATCGGCCACTTCCTCAAGCAGTCCGCAGCGAAGCAGAAATTCATGCTGCCCAAGCAGCGTTTCATTTCTCAATCCGTACTGTGCCCCGAAGCTTTTAAGTGCATCAAAATGAATATGTGACGTTATATCCATCTCGCCGGGACGTTCCAGCACATCACTCACCATCGTATGCTTATAATATCCTCTCAAACTGCCCTTTGAGTGTATGTTTTCCTTCCACTCATCATGTGTATATCCATAATCGATTGTTAACAAAAACCCTTTTTTCAGTTTTTGAGAGAGTGAGTGTAGGCAAGCAACCATATCAAGCGGTATTTCCATTCGCTGCCCTTCAGCTAAGATGATATTCTGATTCTCTATATACCCTATCAATTCCGTATTTATGCAGGGCCTCAGACACTCGGTCAGAAACCCATTGTTCATTTCCAGGAATACTTCATGGATAACACCCTGTTTTTTTTCAACAACATAGACCGGCAGCGCATCGAATAATTCATTGGAAAATATAATCCCCTCGAAATTTTCCAACTCTGCAATGGATTCTGCATAAACGATATGATCGAAGCCTTTCAGCTTTTCCCTCTGCCGTTTTTGATGATAGGGGCTGCTGTCCGCCACAATATAGGTTAAACATGAAAATAATTCTCTATCATTTTCTTTCAGATAAGAGAGGATGCTGTATGCCAGATTTCCAGTGCCTCCCCCAATTTCGGCAATGAAAGGACTTAGACCCGTTTCTTTCAGACTATACGAAAACCACTTTGCAAGGGCTATTCCAAATCCATCACTCATTATACTGGATGTATAAAAATCGCCGTTTTTTCCGATTTTTTCCCTTTCCTTCATATAATAGCCATGCTCTGGTGAATAAAGCACTGTCTCTATGTACTCTCTATAAGTCATCATTCCATCTTTACTTGCTGCCGCCTTTTCTTTTAAAATGCTGTCTATCGAACGGCCCGTCTCCATGAGCACTCTCCCCTCTTAAAACAGTTTCTATACATAGAGATATGATTCCTAACAGGCTGGAATCATATATCGCTGTAACAAGGTGTTGAATTATTCTGAATTTTTACCATCTGCCTATGCTCCACTTTTACTTACGGTGAATTGTATTCGGTATAGTTTCGGCTGCTTTTCGTCTCCAATAAATTCTTTATCCAAATCCCTATCTGTGTATAAATTATATGTAGTTCCTTTTTTATAGCCTTCTTTCGGCGGCTTAATGGTAAGTGTTCCTGAATCTCCTGACTGCAGCCTGACAGGAACATGTTTATTTTCATTATCCAACACATATGCCGTTTCATTGGTAAGAATGTTTTTATTTAAGCCATGATCGAAGTGAATTTTCCATATATAATCTTCCGGAACCTTTGTATGATAGACCCATGTCGAGATGTCAGATTTCTTTGCAGCATCTTCTTTCGGCGATGGCTGATCGTGTTCATTTATTCCATACATAAGATAGCTTCCCGCACCTAAAAAAGCTGCGATTGATAAAAAGAGTGCTGTTTTTTTCATAATGATTCTCCCTGCTTTCAAATTTTGGGCAAGATTTAATTCGGTCTTCTTCTGTTAGTGCTGGATCTGCCCAGCCATGATTAAAGCTAATTAATATTCACATGGACAATATTATCATTCTCAAATTTCACTTTTGTTTTGACGTCCATGCGTTCCAGAAGACTTTTGAACTCGGTTAAAGAGAGCGGCCCTTTCATTTCACCACTGGAATGATGAAGTACAAAGTAATGAGTTTCCGATTTTACTAATTTCTTCTTTTCCAAATCATAAGGCTGTTGACGTGCAAAAATATAATCTTCATACACATACAATCCGGTAACCGTATTAGGAATAATCCCTTCTTTTGTTCCAGAAACTTCTTTCATCAAGCTGGCTTTAAGCTTTCCTGACTTCACTAAATAGCAGTTGCCGGCTACCTTCGTTTCTGTGTCACCCAGTCCGGGACCTATGCATCCAGTTAAAGAGATTGCGAAGATGAGTGTTATCATTAGTAAAGCCTTTTTCATAAGGGGCCTCCAAAAGCTTAAAGTAGTTTTGATGTCTTCTTCCATATCCATGGTTTTTGATTCTCTTCCAATCGGAATGTGAACGTTTAGAATACATACATCCTCAATTATCCATTTTTCACGTCCAGTCTCCTAATTTAATAGTTTCCATCACTCCTTTTTAAAAGGCCCTTTTCTTAAAGATTGTTGTTTTTTAATTGTTCTGTGAAGTGAACCTGTTGTTAAACTAGGTTGATTGGAGTGTAAGGTGCGAGACTCCTGTGGGATTAGCGGGAAGGTGAGACCCCGCAAGCGTAGCTTGTGAGGCTCACCGCCCGCCCCACGGAAAGCGAGCATCCTGAAGCGGAAATCAACCCCTTGTTCAGGTAGCAACAAAGTTTACGAAAACAGCCTTTTAAAAATAATACCATATATTTTTTCCTTATAATTACATTTATTAATAGCTGCAGGAGGGAGCTATCCTTCTAGAGCCTTAAAAAAGCAAAAAAAGAAACTGCATCACTGCAGTTCCGATAGTTGGTTAAAAGCCATTAAGAAATGGATTTGTTTCCATTTCATCTTCTATAGTTGTTACTGGTCCGTGGCCTGGAAGGACAATGGTGTTTTCAGGGAGAGTCAGCAGCCGGCTGTGGATGCTCTTCATCAGCAGCGCTTCATTACCGCCTATCAGGTCTGTACGGCCGACACTGTCCTTGAATAAAACGTCACCTGATATGACCATTCCTTCTTCTTTCAGGTAGTATGAAACACTTCCCGGGGAATGTCCCGGTGTTTCAAGGATTTCAAAAGAAAAGCTTCCGATAGTAAGCTCGTCCTGGACAGCGATAATTTCTTCTGCAGGCAGGCATCGCAGCGGATGTTCCGGCATAAATGATTGAGACCCATTTAAAGCAGGATCAAGCAGCCATTTGGCTTCCTTTTCATGGATGTAGGCGGGAATGCTGTATTGGCTGCGTATTTTATCCAATGCGCCAATATGGTCAAAGTGGGCATGTGTCAGAAGCACAGCAAGCGGCTTCAATTTTTTGGAGCCTATGTAATTAATCAGTTTATCCGGTTCTTCCCCAGGATCAAAAATGATGCATTCTTCTTGATTGGACAATACATAACAATTGGTCTGCAGCGGGCCAAGTGGCAGCTGATTCCATTTCATCTTCTCATCTCCAGTTCAACATTAGTATAAATTTCATCTTACACCATTACCTGTCCGTTTTTAAAGGAGAATTGCTATAAAGGGATAGTACAAGGGAAATAAATGGCGGAAAGGAATGGAATACAGGTTAAAAAGAAGGATAGTAATAGGAACGGATATCAGGAATGTGAGCCTTGGAAGCTTGTATTGAGCCTAGGTGAAACTCTAACAGTGGATAAGATTATTTCCTTCCGAAAACATTGCTAACAGCTTTTTCTCTTCCTTAATGCACTACACTTCCCTCTTAATGGCTTTGTCCAAATTATCAAATTCAGTAATCTTGTCAATTAGTCTATTGTTAAATTCCCTATTGTTCTTGTGCTGTTGAGGTTAAATAAGGAAAGCGCCACTCTTTTAAAAGACCGTCCAGCTTTCCGAGAGAGTTCATTGGCTGTGTCATGGTTCATATACATCAACGCCCATAACGGACTTTCACCGTCTAGCTGATGAACAGCCTGGCACACTAAAAAACCTTAACGGAACAGCCGTTAAGGTTCAAACGTCGTTGAATCCTATTAATGATTTATTTACATGGTTTCCTAATTCGCATGAGCAGTTCTTTCAGAAAGTTTTTCTTTGCCTTCTTCCTGCTTTTCTTCATAAGGAAGTTTCATGAATTTCATTAACACAGCACCGGTAAAGTATAGGATGGAGAATACCCATGCAAGTCCTTCTGCGCCAATGCTGTTGATGAACAGGCCAACGATTGCCGGTGCAATGAAATAGGACATGCCGGCACCAAAGCTTACGATTGCCATGGCGGAACCTTTTTGTTCGGGTGCCAAAGCAGCTACCAGGGCAGAAAGCGGTACGAATCCGCAAAGTACGATTCCAAATACAATGGCCACTGCTGTCATAGCCCAGAAATTGTGGCCAACAACGTGTGGTGTATAGAATAATACCAGGGTCATTATGCCGCAGCCGACGCTGCCCAGCCACATGACCGTGTTCCGCCAGCCGAGCCATCTGTCGCTGATGTATGGGATAACCAGGTTGAATATGATGTTCGCCAGCCAAAAGGTTCCCCAAATGGTCAACCATTCGCCTGTAGAGTATTTGTATTCGGAAGCCAAGTAAAGCGGAAAGAAAATTGGCAGGGCCCCTACACCAACTGAATTGATGATCCGGACCAGCCCCCCGATGGCCACTTTTGGTTTTTCAATACAGATCGTAAATCCGCTCAATAAGCTCTTGAGTTTGTCCTTTGCGTCACCGTTATTCTCGCTGACTTTTTCATTTCCGACTATAATAAGTCCTGCAATTCCGCCGACAAGCACCCAGGCAACCGCACTCCACAAAAGGCCCATATACCCAATCTTATCAGTCATGAAAGCCGGAAAATAACTTCCCACTACATATAAGCCGCCGCTCCATGCAGCCCAGAAAAAGCCGACTGCTGAAGCCAGAATACGCTGCGGACTGCGATAGGTTACCCATACTAAAAACGAATAACAAAAGAAAGGATAGCCAATCCCGCGCAGTGCGTAGGTTGGTAACATCGCAGCGTAATTATGCTGCTTTAAACCCAATTCAATGAAAAGAATTTGGCCGGCCAGCCAAGTGATCAGCCCAATTATCATGACCTTTCTTGGACCCCATATTTCTGTTAGCACTCCTGAGAAATAGGCAGCGAGCGCCAATATTGCTCCATATGCTGTGAAAAGCGTTGCTGCCTGCTGGACAGTCAATCCCTGGTGGTTAATCAAATAAGGAGATAGCCATGCGTGTTCCAGCCCATCGCCGGCCATGAAGATAAGAATCGTAACAAAGCCAAAAATCATTCTCCCGGGAAGTCCGGCTCTTTTTTGTTGTTGTTCTGTAATCGCATTCATTTTACTCACCTCGGAATCTTATGTTTACTTCTGATGATGTTTTTTAGTCCTATTAAAGGTAAGGCAGACAGGCCCAGGGATTCGAGACAGGCGCCTAGATGAAAGTACCTGTATCGAATCCCCGGAAAGAATCATGCCCACCACATTTCGGTTAGCTTCTCTTTGAAAAGCGCTCCTTTTAATAGAGAGATAGCCTTGCCCAATCCTTCATCAACGGATGCCAGCATGTCTTCATGCTCAATAGAAACGACATAGTCATATCCAACCGCGCGAAGAGTGCTGATTATGTCTTTCCAGGCCTTTTCATCCTGGCCATACCCTACTGACCTGAATGTCCAGGAACGCTTTAAAATATCACTATAATGTTTCGTGTCCAATACGCCGTTCACACTGATATTTGCTTTGTCCAAATACGTATCTTTGGCATGGAAATGGAAGATCGCTTCTTCTTTTCCCAGCACTTTAATGGCTTCCACAGGATTGATTCCTTGCCACAATAGGTGACTCGGATCAAAATTGGCACCAATGGAAGGTCCTGCGTGTTCCCTTAATTTTAAAAGCGTTTCAGGGTTATAAACGACAAAACCAGGATGCATTTCAAAAGCGATTTGTTTGATTCCGTGCTGTTCGGCAAACTTTGCTTCCTCTTTCCAGTATGGAATTACAACTTCATTCCACTGCCAGTCCAAAACCTCTGTATATTCAGGCGGCCATGAGCACGTCACCCAGTTTGGAAACTTCGCTTCGGCATGGTCACCCGGGCAGCCTGAAAATCCATTGATAACAGGAATTTCGAGCCGTTCAGCCAACAATACGGTTTTTCTCCATGTTTCATGTGCAGCAGCAGCAGCCTTTTTATCGGGATGGAGCGGATTGCCATGGTTGCTTAGTCCGCTGATGATCATTCCCCTGCTTTCAACAGCTTTTTTAAACGTCTTTAACTTTTCAGGACTTTCCAAGAGCTCGTCAGGATTGCAATGGCTGTTTCCCGGATAATTGCCTGTACCCAGTTCCACAGCTTCAACGCCCATACCGGCAAGCTTATCCAGCATTTCCTCAAAGGGCAGATTTTGATAAAGAACCGTAAATACACCTAATTTCATAATTCCCCCTCCTGGCCTCTGCTTACTTTTATCCACTTTTGTTGTTCGTGGCTTGTTAAGATAGCATCGGTAATGCACATGGAAACATGTCCATCCGCAAAAGTAGCAAAATCAGCCTCATCACGTTCCGGATCTTTGCCATCGCGTATGAATGAATAGAAATTCAGCATTGCATTTTTCAATGCATCCGGCCATCCTTCATTGTGTCCGCCTGGATGATGGATTCCACTTTGTGCTTCCAGCAAGAATAAAGATGGGTCAGCAAGCATGTTTTCATTTGGTTTATCGCGGTGCCCAATCCATAATTTTGCCGGTTCTTCCTGATTCCAGTAAGCAGAGCTTTTGCTTCCGTTGATTTCAAAGCTTAAACGATTTTTGCGGCCCGCACTTACCTGGGAAACTGTAAATACGCCTCTTGAACCATCTTCAAACTTAAGCAGAACTGAAGCATAGTCTTCTGTGTTGATTGGAACATCTTCATATTCGAGTTCCTGATCGTTTTCGAAGCCAAAAGTGGCTTCATTTGATTTGGATTTTTTTCGTACAGGAATGACTGTGGCCAAATCAGCGAATACTTCGACAATTCTTTTTCCGGTTACATATTGAACAGTGTCACACCAGTGCGAACCGATATCAGCAATGGCACGTGATTTGCCTCCTGCTTCTGGTGTGAGACGCCAGTTGAAATCAGTCTCATACAAAAGCCAGTCCTGCAAATAGCTCCCGTGAACAAGATTAACTTTCCCTAGCTGCTCATGGTTGACCATGGCGGCCAGCTGCTTAACTATCGGGTATTGACGGTAGTTAAAGTTTACACCGTGAACAACCTTGTGTTTTTTGGCCAATGCCAGGAGTTCTGCGGATTCTTCACTGTTCATGGCCAGCGGTTTTTCAGATAATACATGCTTGCCTGCTAAAATGATGGCTTTATTGATTGCGAAATGCAGGTGATTGGGTGTGCAATTATGCACGACTTGAATTTCATCGTCTTTCAGCATGTCGCGATAATCTCCATAGGCTTTTGGAATGCCAAAATCAGCTGCCTTTTTTTCGGCTGACTCCAGGCTGGAATCCGCCAGCGCGACAACTTCGACAAATCCGAGCCTTCTGATGGCTTCTATATGGGTAGGTCCGATAAAACCCATCCCGATGACTCCGACTTTAATTTTTTCCATGGTCCTTATCCTCCTTCGTTAAACGGTTATTGTAAATTCGTACTTTTTTTAAGAAAGGCCGCCGCATCGGAGCAGCAGCCTTCAAATTGCTAATGCCTTACTTTTTCTCCAATTCGTTTACATTCACCCATTCGCCTTTATCGGCTGAGTCAAGGATTGCATCAGCGATCAGCTCAATGCGGTATCCGTCGTTGAAGTTTGGAGAGAATTGTGTTCCTTCTTCTGTAATTGCTTTAAAGAAATCATGAGTTTCTATGATTTTTGTTTCCCCGTAACCGATACCCAATGCAGGGATTGGCCATAATGCTTCTCCGTACGGTGTCGATGGGCCTGTGTATACTGTTCTGAAACCTTTTGCATCACTTGGATCATCTGCGAAGGCTACTTGCAGTTCATCACGGCGCTCATAATTGAAGAATAAAGATCCTTTTTCACCATGTATTTCAAATGTAATGAAATTGTTGCGTCCCCATGCATTGCGGGTTGCTTCGATGGATCCGATAGCTCCGTTTTCAAATTTGACCATTGTGATGAACTCGTCATCTACATCGACTTTGCCTTTCGGAACATCCGCATCGTTGCTTTTTACCGTTCCAAGTTTGTCAATGCCGCCTGTTTGGACCGGTCTTTCTGGAATCCAAGTTCTCGTCATTGCGTTTACATCTGTAATTTCGCCAACCAGGTAACGTGCGAAATCTACAACGTGTGTACCGATGTCACCCAGTGCGCCTGAACCGGCAATTTTCTTTTGGAAACGCCATGATAGCGGTGAGTTCTGATCAGCGGACCAGTCTTGCAAATAAGTTCCCCGGAAGCTTAAGATTTTTCCGATTCTTCCTTCTTCAATGTATTTTTTCGCCAGGGCAACAGCAGGAGTCCTTCTGTAGTTGAAGGCAACCGCATGTTTCACGCCTGCAGCCTTAACTGCGTCGAGCATTTCTTTCGCTTCAGCAGCGCCAAGAGCCAACGGCTTTTCAGAAATAATGTGCTTGCCTGCTTTTGCTGCGGCGATTGCAATTTCAGCATGTGTATTGTTTGGCGTTACGATATCGATGACATCTATTTCCGGATTGTTGACAACTTCTCTCCAATCAGTTGAATAATGTTCAAACCCTAATCTTGCCGCTGCATCTTTCGCCAATTCTTCTCTTACATCCACTACTGTGTGGCGGTGCGGGAGAGCCGGAGCAGGCCAGAAGAACATTGGCATTGCTGCATATGCAAGTGAGTGAGCTTTCCCCATGAAACCTCCGCCGATCATACCTACGTTTAATTTTTTCATTTTGATATCCTCCTCTAAATTTGAACTTTATCTGTTAAGTACGGTTATCTCTAAAAGCATTCAAGCTTATTTTTCAAATTTTGATAAATACTCGCGGCTGATTTCTGCCCCTTTTTCAGGATCCGCGTAGCTGTCAAGTTCTACGGTAATCCAATCGTCATAATTGTTTTCGTTTAACAGTTTCACCATTTCATCGAACTTCTGGTGCCCTTCACCTAATGGCAAAAATTCTCCGTTTGCAAAATCCTTAAAGTGGACGTATTTAATTCTGTCCGCGTACTTTCTGATAACCTCTACCGGATCTCCGCCTCCTGCTTCGATATGTGCGGTATCAGGGCATAAGTTAATATCTGTAAGCGCCATAAGCTTGTCCAGCTGGTCCGGTGCTTCCACATTTGTTCCCAGATGCGGGTGATAGCTGGGAATGAGATTATTTTTTTCTGCAATCGCTGCCACTTGATCAAGAGCTTTGGCCAAATCAGCGTAATCGCTTTCTTTAATACCATTTCCCCGGACCGCGCCACCGCCAATGACCAGGTGTCTTGCACCAAGCTCAGAAGCAAGTGCGGCAACTTCTTCGATTTTTTGCAATTCTTCTTCCAATACATCCGGATAGATGAAATTTCCTCCAGTATAAACGCCGATGAACTCTAATGAATATTGCTTAAGCAAAGCTTTAAAATCTTCTTTTTTATCCTTGTATTGCATCAAGTTTCCGTCGAATAGTTCAAACCCTGCATACCCGGCTTTCGAAATGTCTTTCAGGGCCTCTTCAGTTGAGCCATTTGCAAGATAATACAGTTCCCTTATCGAAGTAACCCCGGCAGGATGTCCTACCACACCGCCCCATGTATTGGTTTGATAGCCAAGTTTCATTGTTTTACTCCTCCGTTTCGAATGATGATTTTAAGTACAAATGTCTTTTATCTGAGTATTCTCTGACGCTGAAAACGAGATTCGCTAATCGGAAATACTAGATATCAAATGTAATCGATTACATCTACTAATAAATTATTCTATTAATTTCGAAAGAAACAAATCTTCTGTTTACTGCAATCGATTACATTGATGAATAAAAAATTTTGTTGTTTTATAAGGTTTTTTATTCATCTGACTACGATATTAGTGTAATCGATTACATTATAAATTTCAACCCTTTTAAACGATTTTATTAAATTCCTCATTTTTTCGCTCCGGCGGTTGCGACTGATGTCTTTTACCAGTAACAGGATTGTGCCTTCCGTGCCGTTTATAATCATAAATCCTGTGATTTCCCCACCAAAGGCTGCGACGGTATCCCAGGTTTTTTCATAACACGGACGATTTTCGAGCTCTTTCATTTTCTTTTCTATCCGAAATGCTTCCCCCTCGTCTTTTTTGAAACTGAAATAATCCTTTGGTTCGCTGTATCCCTTCAAGCATCAACTGATAGACTTCGCTGCTTTTGTATTTTTGGGCGTAAAAAGTTTCACTTTATCTTTATTAATGGCCAGCAGACTAATTGAAAATGGAAATGTATATTTTATCTGAGAGTATCACATATGTTAACTTTAATTAAAATTTGGTTGACATTAATTTTATCATTCCATTATGCTGAATTTATAAAAAACTTTTAAAAAGGAGACTATTTCATGAAAGGAAAAATGAGAACCATTGATTTAACCCTTGTGGCTGTGTTTGTCGCCCTTATGGCGATAGGGGCGAATATGTCGTTCCTGGTAGTGGGCGGAGTTCCGATTACATTGCAAACATTTTTCGCCATATTGGCCGGGGCAATCCTTGGAAGCAGGATCGGGGCCATTTCCATGATTGTATATGCACTGGTTGGAATGGTTGGGGCCCCTGTATTCGCCCAATTTACCGGCGGTATCTCCATCATTATAAAACCGACTTTCGGGTTTATCATTTCTTTTATTTTTGTGGCATACATCGTAGGAAAAATGATTGAAAAAAACAGAACCCTGCCAAGCTATGTGATCGCTTCTTTAATAGGGATGGCTGTCAATTATTTGTTTGGAACGAACTGGATGTACTTTGCTTATAATTTATGGGCGGGAGCGCCAGAAGGTTTTTCTTATAAAATGGCCTGGTTGTGGATGGCGGCACCGCTGCCAAAAGATATTATCCTGTCTGTAGCTGCAGCATTTTTTGCCCACCGTATGGAGAGAACCATATTGTCGAGAAGCACATTCAGAAATGTGAAAAAAGTCGCTTAAATCAGAAGGGAGCAATTTGGAATGGGAGATTGGAAACAACTTGCATTTAGGGTTTTGGATGGCTATGAACTGACCGATGAAGAGGCTTTATCGATTTTGGAAAGTCCCGGCGAACAACTTCTGGAGCTTCTCCAGGGCGCTTACACCATACGCCATCATTACTATGGCAACAAAGTGAAATTAAATATGATTATCAACACAAAATCCGGCCTGTGTCCGGAGAACTGCGGTTATTGCTCCCAATCCAGTGTATCGACAGCACCGATCCAAAAATACCGCATGATGGACAAGGATTCAATTTTAAAGGGCGCCGAGCAAGCCTATAACCTTAACGTAGGCACCTATTGTATCGTTGCCAGCGGCAGAGGCCCTAGCAATAAAGAAGTCGATACCGTTGTATCCGCTGTAGAGGAAATAAAAGAGAAGTACAATCTGAAAGTCTGTGCATGTCTTGGGCTTCTCAAGCCTGAACAAGCAAGCAGGCTGAAAGAAGCCGGTGTGGACCGCTACAACCATAATATTAACACTTCAGAAAACCACCATGAATCCATTACAACCTCCCATACATATCAGGACAGGGTAAACACCGTTGAGCTTATTAAACAATCCGGTATTTCTCCGTGTTCAGGCGTCATTGTCGGAATGAGGGAAACCAAACAGGATGTCGTTGATATGGCAAGAAGCTTAAGGGTACTGGATGCTGACTCCATCCCAGTAAATTTCCTCCATGCTATTGACGGCACTCCTCTTCAAGGAACCGATGAGCTTGAACCAAGGTATTGTCTGAAGGTGCTATGCCTGATGCGCTATATCAATCCAACAAAGGAGATCCGCATCTCAGGCGGACGGGAAGTAAACCTCAGAAGCCTGCAGCCGCTGGGACTGTATCCGGCAAACTCCATCTTCGTCGGTGACTACCTGACAACCGCCGGCCAGGAAAGTACCGCTGACCATCAGATGCTTAAGGATTTAGGGTTTGACATTGATTTCGTGAAGGAAGAAGCTGTGGCGGTCCGTTAAAGTTTTCCGGGAATACAGGGAAAAACGCACAAGTAGGTACCGAACCCCGAAAGTTAGTGTGAAAAAGTCTAACTTTCGGGGGTAACCATCTCCTTGTGCGTTTTTATCGTGCAAATTTTCCTAATGTAAATAAGTATGGGATTGTTCTAACGAGTCTGTTGTACACAGAAGGGCCGCCTTTCAATGAATCAGGAACTATATTGGTTGCCTTCTATTGCCCCTGATATACATAGAAACAAATTTCAATAAATCTATTTCCCTATTCTTTATTGGGCCAAAAAGGGTTAACTCTGTTTATAAAATGAACAGAGTTAACCCACTTCCAACACTTAAACTATTTACGAAATCGTAAAGTTTTAAAGATTAATGATATAAAATTTACTTAGCTGCATCCTGAATAGTTTTAGGGGCTTCAGTATGGTAAACCAGTTTCCATCCATCCAGAATATTTTCTTTTGTTACAGTTAAAGCTGGCACGGCTACATAAGGAGGTGCTTCTTTTCCTAATAAAGAATATCCAGCAAGGATAGCTTCTGCAATCCCCTGGTCATATGGCAGCTGTGCTCCCAGACCTTTGATTGGCCCACCCTGTGCAATGTCCAATGCTACATTTGTTCCAAGGTCAATTGTCGTGATTACAATATCTTTTTTTCCTGCTGTTCTTACAGCTGCTAATGCTCCTTCGGCCGGTACATCCCAGACAACAAAAATTCCATCCAAATCAGGATTTCTTGTCAGCATTCCGGATGCTACCTTTTCTCCCTGGTTCGGGTCAGTGATCCCTCCACGTGCAACGATTTTCATATCTGGGTATTTTTCTTTTAGTGTTGCCTCAAATGCATCGGTACGCTGTTTTGTGACAAAGAAGTCCGCTTCATGGAAGATTACACCGATTTTCCCCTTCTTCCCTAATTTTTCAGCCATAATATCTGCTGCAGCAACGCCATTTCCATAATTATCGGCAGAAACAACACTCACATAATCTTTGCCAGCTTCAAGACCGCTTGGTGTATTATCCATGAAAACGAGTTTAACTCCAGCTGCAGCTGCTTTCTTATATGCACTTGCTGTAGAGACAGGGTCTACTGGAATACTTACGATAAGATCAGGTTTCTTTGCTAGAACTGTTTCAATATCTGAAACCTGCTTTTCCGCCTTAAATTGAGCATCCGTAACCGCTACGACTTTAATCCCCATCCTATTGAATGAAGCTTTCAAGCCGTCGATTTGTGCCTTGGCCCAGTCATTACCCGCATAGTGCATAACAAGTGCAGCGGTATAATTCCCTTGTTTAATTTTTTTCAAGTCCTGTTCTGAGAGTTGCAATGTTTTAGCCGATACCGCAGTTTCCCCATGTGGGCCTTTACTTAGGATTTTCTGGTCACTAGGCAATTCAGTGTTAATCGTTAGCGGACCTGTGGTGGCTGTTGCTTCTTTTGTCTTCGGACTGCTTTCCTCCCCAGAATCTGTTGAGCTCTTTTGGCCGCAGCCTGCTAATGCCAGAACTGCAATTAACATCATTATAGTGAATACCGATAATAGCTTTTTCATATAAACCCCCTAGTTCAATTCTAGTGAACATATCATTATTTTTTTTAAAAATGGGCCCTGTGCAATTAACAGAAATTAAATAAATACATGTAGTAAGGTTCACTCTTCTGCTTATGGTATTCATCTGATACTCAGCAAGAATTCCCCTCTATAAATATTCCAAAACCAGAATCTACTACCTCGGGATATAAACCACCTCCTAAAATACCAGGAGAAACGATAAAATGAAGTTGTTCACTTGTAATCGATTACATATCAAGACGAATAGATTAATACTTTGTTTAAAAAAGCTTTGCTGAATAAGGCAATCCTTAAGAGAGTCTCCATTTAATTGTTAATTAACTAAAAATCTCATTCACTTTTGCTTTCAAGAATTCAATGGATTTTTTCGCATACCAATCAGGCTCGGCTTGTCTTGTGTGGAAACCAACTTCCATTGCCAGGTAGCCATCATAGTTAATATCCTTTAATGCTCTGATAACAGCATCAAAATCTCCTCTTCCTTGCCCTGGAGGAAGGCGATCGTTGTCTGCTATGTGGACATGATGCAGCTTGTCCTTCATACGGTATACATAATCGCTAGGCACGTCATTTCGATACAAAGCATGGAACGTATCAAACATTACCTTCACATTTGATAAGCCAGTTTGTTCGGCCAATAGTAAAGCATCATCAGCAGTTTCAATTAAGTTGCTGTCTGCCGGGGTAGGTTCCACTACCATTGTTACACCTAGATCTTTCGCATAGTTTCCGACTTCGATTAATCCTTCCAGGCTATAATTCCAAGCATCCTGCTGCTGCATCCCGAAAGAAGCCCAGCCTGCAATCCACATCACTGTCGGACATTCCCAGTCATGTGCCAACCGGACAACATCTTTATAGTGATTGATAGTGAATTTCCGTTCTTCAGCTAAAAGGGAGCTCGGGTTATTCCCCGGTCCGCCACCCGGAGCAGGCAGCATGGACGAAACCTTTAAATTCTTTTCTTTTAAAAGCTTTAAAATCTCCTGTCTTCTTTCCTTTGATAAATAGTCCGGCCAGGCATGAGGTGCAGCACAGCCAATCTCGATTGCGTCGTAGCCGAAGGAAGATAGCCGTTTGATGACTTCCTCTAGCGGATATGAAGGAACCCATGATGGAAAACTGCTGTAAGCCCAAGTGTTGAAAGAAATGCCTTTCATCTGTATAACCTCTTTTCCAAATGTGATGTATAATTACCCTCAAACCTTTTTAATGAAGGATTGAGGGTTAAAAACCTTAGGTTTAATAGAATGGTTAATGCAAACGGAATTATTACTCCCAAACAAATACCGCTTTTTCTGTTTTTCTTTCATCAAACAGGCGGAATGCTGTTTCTGCTTCTTCCAGCTTAAATCTGTGGGTGACCAGCTTTTCAACCGGAAGTTTTTTTCTAACGATAAATTCGGCAATTTCATCAAATTCCTGGATAGGGAAATACCATGAACCGATTAAAGTTACTTGTTTTCTGATTAGCTGCTGGCTCGGTTTAATTGTTGATTCCTTGCTTTCACCGACAAAGGCAACACGTCCATGAGGCCGAACACAATCCAATGCGTCATTTTCTGCGAACGGGCTTCCTGAACAATCGATGGCTGCATCAGCCCCAATCCCGTTCGTAATACGAGCGATTTCCTCTTGTACGTTCGTGTTTTTTCCATTGATAACATAGTCTGCGCCAAGCTCTTTTGCCATTTCCAAACGCTCATCAAGCATATCGACGGCAATTACGGTTGCACCGAGCGCGTGTGCAATCATGACTCCGGCTGCGCCCATAGGACCCATTCCGAAGATAACAAGCTTGTCCCTTCCAGAGATGCCCAATCTCTTTTGTGCATGGAATAGTGTACCAACAGCATCAGTGGATACGGCAGCCGTTACAAAGCTTATGTCATCCGGTAAGCGCATGCAGTTTTCTGCAGGAACAACCATGTAGTCTGCATCTCCGCCATTCGCGTCAAAACCTATGCACTTGAACTCCTTGCAGAACATTTTATAGCCGCTTTTACAGTGCGCACATTCTCCGCATCCTAAGGCCAAATATACGGCAACACGATCTCCTTCCTGGAATTTTGAAACTCCATCTCCTACCTGAGTAATGATGCCGGCCGGTTCATGTCCCGGACTGACTAAACCAGTTTTTGTCCCTTCAAAAACGGATGTACCATAATACAAACTCATATCACTGCGGCAAATCGCAGAAGCCTTCATTTGAATTAAAACTTCTCCTGGGCCTGGCTTTGGAATTTCAACCTGACGAACTTCTACCTTTTTATCTCCTGGAAAGAATACCGCTTGCATAGTCATGTTAATCCTCCTAAATCTACTTATTTGAAAAACGGAAACTTGCGTCTGTATGACACAATGTATCTGGTCATTCTTATCTGCTTACCGCTTTACGTCCCAGCGCTACTGCCAAAATAATAATCAAACCTCTTATGATCATCTGTTGGCTGACATCCAAGCCCATAATAATTAAGCCATTATTGATAACGCCAATCATTAATGAACCAATGACCGTTCCAATAATCGTTCCGACGCCGCCAGCTAGAGCTGTTCCTCCCAAAATTACAGCGGCAATTACAGAGAGCTCATCTCCTTCACCAAATGAAAATCTTCCCGCATTCATACGGCCTGCATATAAAAGCCCGGCCAATCCTGCCATAAGGCCAGTGCCAACGAAAACCATCAGCTTAACCCTGGCTGTTTTAACTCCCGAGAACCTTGCAGCATTTTCATTTCCGCCTGTCGCTAAAACTTTTCGCCCATATGACGTCTTACGAAGCAAGATATGAGCGATAATGGCGAATACCAGCGTCCAAATAAGCAATACAGGGATAGGACCGATATCTCCAGATCCAAAAATGAAATTGAAATCTGCATCAACAATAGGAACCGGAGCAGTGTCAGTGACCCACATCGCAATACCTTTTACTGCACCCATTGTACCCAGTGTTACAAGGAATGAAGGAATGGCTACTTTTGTTACAAGCAAGCCGTTAACTATCCCAACAAGAAGGCCTGTACCTACACCGGCAATCAATCCCCCAAATATTCCATATCCCGCCTGAAGAGCCAATGCTCCTGCCAGTGAAGATAATGCAGCAATTGAACCAACAGACAGGTCAATTTCACCGGAACTGATGACAAATGTCATCGCAAGAGCCATTAATGTAATTGTTGCGGTTTGCCTTACGATATTTAATAGATTTCCTGATGTTAAAAATCCTTGGTCAAAAAGGGTGACTGAAAAGTAGATTAATACCCCAACAAAGGCTATATACACTATGTAGTCCCGCCAGTCGAATTTTTTTAATATGGAGACTGAGGGTTGTTTTACTTCGCTAGAAACCTTGGATTGCATACTCTAAATCCTCCTCTGATTTGATTTCTTTACGTTTTATCTCCTTTTTGATCTTCCCTTCATGCATAACCACGACACGATCGCTCATGGCTAATAGTTCTGGAAGTTCTGAAGAAACAACTAATATTGCTTTTCCGCTTTCAGCCAATTCTCTAATAACATCTATAATCTCGGTCTTTGCGCCAATATCAACGCCGATTGTCGGTTCATCAAGAAGCAATACGGTGGGATCATTGGCCAGCCACTTGGCAAGCACAATTTTTTGCTGATTCCCGCCTGATAACAAACCGGATGTTTTAAAAATATTATCCGTTTTGATATTCAACTTTTGAACTAATTGATTACTAATCTCATTTGATTTCTTATTATCAATAAATAATCCTCTTTTTACTTTCGATAGGATCGGAAGTATCATATTATCCTTCACACTATGTTGAAGGACCAGCCCTTGCATGCGTCTATCTTCAGGAATTAAAGCAATTCCTGCTTTTATGGCATCCCCTGCACTCTTAATAGGCCTTTTTTTGCCATCAACGTAAATTTCGCCGCTATCAATAGGGTCAATGCCAAAAAGACTGCGGACTAATTCCGTTCTCCCGCTTCCCATTAATCCAGCGATGCCCACAATTTCACCGGGCTGGATGGCAAGGTTAATATCTTGAAGTTTATCTCCGGCATTCAGGTTTTTAACTTCAAATATTGGCGGCACATCTGTTAAATATGGACGTTCTTGCCATTCAAAAGCCTTGTCGAACTCCCTGCCCACAATATGTTGAATGACTGTATCAAGATCAGTTTCACTGCATGTTTCGGTAGTGATATATCTTCCGTCCCTTAATATGGTAATCCTGTCGCATATTTGAAAAATTTCATCCATCCTGTGGGAAATATAAATGATGGAATAACCCTTTGCTTTCAATTTGTTAATGAAGTCGAATAAGACTACCGTCTCTGTTTTTGTTAGAGAAGATGTTGGTTCATCCATTATTAAAATTTTTGCTTCTTGAGATAATGCTTTGGCGATTTCAGTCATCTGCCAATATCCTACACCAAGTTCTTGGACAATATCAGAGGGTTTAATATCCACTCCTAATTCCTTTAGCAGCGCTTCTGTTTTCTTCTCGCTTTCTTTATCATTAAGCAAACCAAACGGGGTTCTTTTTTCACGGGTCAGAAAGATGTTTTGAGCAACCGTCAATGTTGGAATTAAACTGAACTCCTGGAAAATCATAGAGATATTATTTTTATTGGCATCGTCAATGCTATTAATGCTTACTGGTTTTCCTTCTATCAATATTTCACCGCTATCAGCAGTATATATGCCGGTGAGAATCTTCATTAATGTTGATTTCCCGGCCCCATTTCCGCCCATCAAAGCGTGAACCTCACCTTTTCTCAGAGTGAAATCCACATTATCAAGAACAGTAATTCCATTAAACGCTTTAGATATGTTCTTCATTTCAAGTATAGGCTGATTCATTCTTTCACCTTCTTTTTTTTTTGAGGCTGCTTTATGACAGCCTCTATAAAATAGTTGTCATTCAAATTAACTTATTTCATTGCATTCTTTACAGTAGATGGGGCCTCGGTACCATAGATCAGCTTCCAGGAATCCAGCACATTATCCTTCGTCACTTTAATCGCTGGAGAGGCAACATAAGCTGGTGCCTCTTTGCCGAGAATGGCATAACCTGCCAGAATGGCTTGAGCCACGCCTTGATCATACGGCAATTGAGCTCCAAGGCCTTTAACAATTCCGTCGGAAGCAATGGAGATTGCAACGTTAGTTCCCAAGTCAACCGTAGTCACTATTACATCTTTTTCTTTGCCTGCGTTACGGATTGCAGACATTACTCCCTCGGCAGGTACGTCCCATGGAGCAAAGATCCCATCTATGCCGGGATTTCTTGTAAGCATAGCGGATGCTACTTCTTCACCTTTATTTGGATCTGTAATACCGTCTTTCGCTACAATTTTAATATTAGGATATTTTTCTTTGATTCTTGCTTCAAAAGCATCTGAGCGGTTTTTCGTAACAAAAAAGTTTACATCGTGATAAATGATTCCGACTTTCCCTTTACCACCAAGTTTTTCAGCCATGATGTCAGCGGCAAGTGCACCGTTTCCGTAGTTGTCTCCTGAAACAATGCTGATGTAGTCTTTTCCAGGCTTAAGGCCTTTTGCAGCTCCATCCATGAATACTAATTTGACTCCCTGTGCAACTGCCTTTTTATATGCCGGTGCGGTAGAAACTGCGTCAACTGGTACTGAAATCATAATATCCGGTTTTTTAGCTAATACTGTTTCAATATCGTTTACTTGTTTTTCTGCTTTGAACTGTGCATCCGTTACGGCAATGACTTCAATGCCCATTCTTTTAAAAGTATCCTTCATCGCACCTACGGCTGCCTTCATATAGTCAGTCCCAGAGTAATGCATGACAATAGCAGCTTTATACTTGCCATCTTTAATCTTCTGAAGCTCTTCTTCTGTAAGCTGCAATGACTTTGCAGACACTGCTTTTTCACCATTCGGCCCCTTATCCTGGACTTCCAAGTCTGGAATTTTAGGATTGATTGTCAGCGGTCCGGAAGTCTTCTCTGAATAATTTTCATTCTTTTTTGTACTTTCTTTCTCTCCTGAAGTTTTTTCCGAATTACCACAACCCATAAGTGCTGCTGCAAGAACAAAAATCAATATAACAGAAAGGAATAAATTCTTTTTCATTGGATGTCCTCCACTTTTATTTTTTTATTTTTAGCCGATTGTTTAGAATAAGTAACTAATCGGCAACACCTCCTTTGATTAGATGTCTTTTCAAAATCAGCCCTCTTTTAGGAGCCGATGATAAAATACTCAGTATTGGATAATGAATTTCAAAATGTAATCGATTACATTATATTAAAAAAATTTTACACCTGAAACAGATGTTCAATTTTTTTCTTTTTTATACTTTTTACTGGAATCTCTTATAATCAGTTTATCCTCTAAAATGTATTGCTTTTTATCAATACTATTATCGTTAATTAACTGGAGAAGAAGTTCCATTGCCTTTTCGCCAATTTCAAAAGACGGCTGGGCAATAGTGGTGAGTGCGGGTTCATAAATAGATGCGAACTTTATATCATCAAATCCCACTATTGAAATGTCATCTGGCACGCTAAGACCCTTTGCTTTAATGGCTTTGATTGCTCCTATGGCCATTTCATCATTAGCAGCGAAAATAGCAGTGGGTGGCTCGTCAATTGCTAAAAACTTTTGCATTAAATTAATCCCGCTTTCAAATGAAAAATCGCCCTCCTGAACCAACAGTGAGTCAGTCGGAAGACCAGACTGAGCCAAAGCCTGCTGAAATCCTTTGTAACGGTCCCTGCCCAATACGCTGTTGAATGGGCCTGATAAAAAACCGATTTTTTCATGGCCCAATTCAATTAAATGTCTAGTCGCCTTCCTTGCACTACTGACATTATCAATTGAAACAGTCGGTATTTGTGATCCTTCAATATATTCACATGCCAGTACAACGGGAAATTGCTTTGCAATTTCTTCTATTGCTTGCCCATTGTTTTTTGCTGTCAGCAGCAGCATTCCATCCGCTTTTCTTTGTTTAAGAATATTTAAATACCCGCTTTCACGATCAGCATCATTTTGGGCATCCCCCAGCAATACTTGATACCCGTTTGCAATGGCTACAGCTTCTATACCACGGAGCACTTTGGAGAAAAATGTATTTGTGATATCAGGAACAATTACAAGAATCGTTTTTGTTTCCAGTCTTCTAAGCTGTCTTGCCAGAATATTAGGTTGATAGTTCAATGAATCGATCGCTTTTAACACTCTTTCTGTTGTATCTTTTTTCACTGTCCCTGAGTTGCTGATTACCCTGGAGACAGTAGCTGTGGAAACATTTGCTTTTTTAGCGACATCAACTATCCTTACCATAAGTAGATAATTTCCTTTCGAATGTCCATCTTGTGGACGTATAGTGACATATGTCTATCTTATGAAATTATTGTAATCGATTACATTCTGAATTGCAATAATTTTATAGAATTCATTTACGCCCTTTTTACCCAGCTCGATATGATTAACCTTTCTTCCCGTGCTTTTAAAATTAGAGTAGCTTTCATTAGAGCTATTCCAGTTTTGTTATGATAAAAAAAGGAAAAAGGCAGACACAAAATGATATACATCGAGTGTCTGCCTAGTGAATTACATATTATACTTTTGTCCAATTCGTTTCAATAGGTATGCCTGCCGCTGAAAGTGATGCATAGATCGGGCAGCGGGAATCGGTAATCCTCTGTAATTCATCAATGCGTTCCTGCACATCGACGAAGGTTAAAATATCTTTCCATTTTCAGTTACATATGTACAGGCTTTAAACACCATTCCGACTCCCTTTGAACAGCGGGCATAGTAGTCAACTTCCCCAGTAGGGACCGTTCCGTCTGGATTGGAAGAAAAATTGGTCATCGGTGCACAAACATTCTCAAATAAAGGAGCATATTTCTGCTTCATTATTAAGTCTCTCCAGTTGTATAAATAAGCTTATCAGAACGAACTCGAACTGCATCATAACAGCAAACGTTACTATTTCGCAGCAGCCTGGTACTTCTCCACACGTAAAGGTTCAAGCACGAATTGTTCCAAACCTTGGACAAACGATTTAAAATGCTCAGTTTGTTCATGGGTTTCGATAGCTTTCTCATCCTTCCACACTTCTAAAAAAACAAACTCATTATTAATTGAGGTGTCCGCAAATAATTGATAGCTTATATTTCCCTCTTCTTCCCTGGAACTTGAAACCACTGATTGTGTATGCGCCAAAAAATCTTGCCGTTTGTTTGGGTCCACCTTCAAAAATGCATGAATAATCAACATGTTCTTCTTCATCTCCTTTTCAAACAGAATTCTTTTTATCTTTCCCTAAGAGACATTCTGTACCCGGTTTCTTCATTAGTCAAATAAAAAAGTTTCAAAAAGCATAAAAACCATGGACTTATTGCCCCGATCACGCAAAAAACAAGGGACTGGCCATCTAAAATAAAGCAGGCGGCGGATGCCGGGGGCTTTCAGGATACTGCGGGCTAATGCCGCGAGCCCAAACTCGTATTTGATTAATGTGGACAATTTTTAGAAAAAACAGTAAAATGTAAGTGATTGCAATCTTCTTTACATATTTTTCTTCAGCTTTCCCTCACAGCGCAAAATGGACCTTGTGCTGCAAAGGACTCTGACTCATTATGAAACGCAAGGGGGCTTAATGAAATGCTATTGGTTATTATCTTTGGTCTTGTTTCACTATTGGCATTAGCAGGCATTTTAAAATCTCTTAAAAGCAAAAATATTCTTGGTCTTCTGTTTGCTGTCATCAGCACAGGAATTTTCGGCTGGTTTACCATCATGACGCTCATTCATAATGGTTTCCCGGTTTCGCATTAAAAGAGAGAGGTTCTTCGGCTATAAGGAAAGAGGCGGTCATGGCCGCCTCTTTCCTTATAGCTTTTCTTTTACACTTTTCATTTTGCTTTCCATAGTGGATGGTTTATCTCTTCGCTCATCAATTCTGATTGATGTTGCGACACGGGGAACTCCCTTAGAAAACGGAGATTCATGGATTTCCTGTATCACAGTGAATATATCAGACAGATTGCCTTCGATGATGGTGTTCATCGGGGTCAGCTGGAAGTGTATCGTACCCTCTTCTTCATGCTTCTTTAAGATGCGCTGAATGTCTGCCACATACTGGCTGACGCTTGGACCTTCCATTCCTACTGGTATAACGGTAACATCTGCAATTGCCATTCTTAGTCATCCTCTTTTCCTTGAAAAAAGTTTATAGCTTTTATTCGTCTTCATATTGATTATATTCTCTAATTGGGTGCCATATAAACACCATTGTCCATTTGGCGAACAGCTCAAAGGCTCGTTGTCCTGATGCTTTATGAGCTCTTCTTCTTTTCCCGTCTTCCAGTTGAAACTGACTAAAGAGAAATGTTTGTCTGCCCCGCTGCCATCACCCCCGCGTTCAGGCCGGAAAGTGATTAGTTCAGTTGTTTTCCCGATTACATCCATCTTGGGAATCACCCAGTCCGAAAAGGTTTTGAGCAATGGCATAGACATGGAGGATAATGCTTTGCCTTTATTATTGTAAAAAATATAATCCGCCTTATCAGGGCTTTCACTGCTGGCAGCTATGGTCATTAGCCCTTTGCCCCACTTTTTAAAATATCCTATGTCCAGCATAACGGTTTCAGTTTTTCCTGATGAAAGATTTCTTTTCATTAACGGAGCTGTCTGCCCGGGGTTTTTTTTATCCCAGTCCAAATACAGCAGCTCTTCCTTAGAGCTCCATTGCGCAAACGGCTGCGGAAAAGGAACCTTGTCCATTTTCTTGCGGGTGACGTCCGCTACATAACTGCTGTATGTCCAATTTTCATTAAATCCGGAAATAAACAAAACACCATCACTGTAAGGATTCCATTCATAGGTAAGCTCTGTAGAGGGAATTGCTGCAGAATAGACGGATTTTCCTGTGTGATCCAGGATTTCAATGACCGCCTTCTTTTTTGAAGAAGACAATTTAACCAGCACAAATGATTTTGAGGGACTGATTTTCACATCCGATATGGGAGCTTCATTTCGAAAAAAAACGCTTTTTTTGTTCGTCTTCATATTCCAGGAAATTAACTCCTGCCTTTGATGTACTTTCTTCCCTGAAGAGTAAAGAATCGTATGGGAGTCCAGCCATCCATAAGCAATAGCATTCAAATCGCCGGCCTGCACGGGGATGTTTGGAGCAGGTTTCATATCCTTGGGATCATCTTCCAGACGGCCCTGAAACATGCATCCTGATAGTAATACGATCAAGACGAAGCAATAGAGCAGTATAACAGCACTGTGGCTTTCGTAAAAAAAGGCGCCCATTTTTTGCCGGCGCCTGTTGAGCAATAACCAAAATAATGAAATCTCAACACACCCCCAGCTTACTTATAGATTTCATTATAAAACAAAAATCTTCAAGCCGCTGAAATAAAATACGGGATTTTTTTACTATTTTTTCATCGAGACACCATTTGAAATGGGTCCAGCCTCATTATTTGCATGTCCTCTACATATATAATCCTGCCATTAAGATCCCTAATGTGTCTCTATATATTTCCTCCATTTGTGAAAGCGGAAGCGGATTGATGCCAAAGCCAAGCTCCAGCGTAAAGCCTGGCAGCCGGAATTCCTGGATGAACCAATCCTTATACCCTCCATGGCTGTCAATATATTTAACGGCGCGATACGGACTTTTCCGCTCGAACTCACTTGCAATGCAATAAGAGTAATGCGGTTCTTTCGATTCATAGCCCCAGTAAAACTCCTTTCCCTGGGTGTGCAGAGCGATAACCTTGTCAAAGCTGCTTTCCTTGGCCAGTTTCCACATTGCTACGGCTTCAGGTTCCGTTAAGAAGCGATCTCCCGGATAATCGCGGAATGAAGGGGCCTGCGGGACATTGCGGAGCTTTTCAATATCCCAGCCTGCGGGGAACTGATTATTCAAGTCAACTCCACGGATATTTGACTTCCATGCCAAATATTCCCCTGACCCGTTATTCATGGCAGCTACATCAAATTTGCCCTGTGCTGCGGTTTCCCCTTTATGGACGAGTTCTACTCCATCTGGATTTACCATTGGCACAATGGAGATTGTTACGTCATCGTAAAAGGGCATGGACCGCAAACCACAAAGCGGAGTGCTATTCGCCATGGACAGGAGAAGTTCATTCAGCCACTTCATCAATATGGCAGATGTGATCCACTCGTTGGCATGAAAAGCCCCGTTATAATGGATGACCTTAGGCCCCCTGCCCAGGCGGACCTCAAATATTTCACGCTTCATCACACTTTTCCCAATGGCCTTTATTTTAAGAAAAGGATAGAACTCCTTCAATGCTTTTAAATCTGATATCAAATGTTCATATTCATAAGGTTTTTTGGTCATGATAACAGGTTCCCTGATTCTTTCGGGAATGTATATGCCAGCTTCTTTTTTCCCTTCATTCACAGCCAGCAGCGCATCAAGTGAAAGCTGATTGGCGGCTGCTGCCTCCATCATGCTTTGACTTGCAGTCCTTCTCACTGTATAGCCCGGAATGACCAGGCCGCCTCTAGAGGAGACGCCTTCTCCAAGCCCCGGATTGGCATCTTCAATTAATTGTGCAGGAACTCCAAAAAGAAGCTGATAATACTCTGACGCATCGGCTGGCCTTCCCATGATTTTCATGAATATCCCCTCCGCTTTTCCTTAATAACATATGAAACCGGAAAGCGAAAAATGATGGAACAGGCCCCGCACACAGTTAATGATTAAAACGAAGCAAATCGCCGTAAATGATCCTGTCTGAATATTGCAGCTCCTGCTTTGCTTTGTCTTCAAACAGCCTGCAGTCATCATGCTTTAAAACACCGCCGCTCCTTCTGTCGTAACAGATATCCTTTGTAAACACATATCGGTCCGTAATGAAACTGCTGTCGCGGAGGATTACTTCCCTTCCATCATGATTAGGTGAAAACAAATCATTTCCAAACGAAATGTTATGATTTGTTTCAATTCCCAAAAGGTGCAAAAGAGTGGGCTGTATATCAATCTGCCCTGCAATGGCATCCATGATTTTGCCTTCTTTTCCTGGTATGCGGATAAAAAGCGGTACCCTCTGCAGCTGGATGGATTCATATGGTGTGATTTCTCGGCCAAGAAATTGTTTCATGGCTGAACGGTGATTCTGTGAAATCCCATAATGGTCACCGTATAATATGATCAGCGAATTATCATACAGTCCGGATGCCTTCAGGTCTGTTATAAACTGGCCAAGAGCTTCATCCGCATAGCGGACAGACATGATATAGCGATTAAGGGTCTTTGAACCTGTCCCGATATCACCAATGGATTGATCCTCTTTCCCAAGTGTAAAAGGATAATGATTGGTCAGCGTGATAAATTTTGCATAAAAAGGCTGCGGCATTCCTTTCAGATGCTGTATGGACTGCTTAAAGAATTCCTTATCCTTCAGACCCCAATTGACAGAATTAGCATCATTGATCACATAATCCCGGCTATGATAAAACCTCTGATAGCCTAAAGATTTATACATGATATCGCGATTCCAGAAGCTCTTATTATTAGGATGCAAAGAAGCAGTGTAATATCCGCTATGGTTTAGAATGGACGGAGCTGCTTTATAGGTGTTCTGTGAATTTGTAAAAAATACTGCTCCTCTTCCCAGAGGATACAGGGAATTTTCTGCGATAAATTCTGAATCAGAGGTTTTCCCCTGGCCTGTCTGGTGATAAAAATTATTGAAATAGTAGCTTTCCTTGATGAATTGATTGAGGAAAGGGGTGATTTCCTCTCCCATTGCCTTTTCATTGATCACAAAGCTTTGCAGGGACTCCATTGAAACGCAGATGACATTTTTTCCTTTCGCAATCCCGAAAAAATCCTGGCTGCTCTTTTTTCTATTTGCATCAAGATAATTTTTGACTTCAGCCAGCTCACTGCCATCTGCAAGTGCCCGCTGTGCGGAGGACTTAGACTGAAGATACACATCGTATAAATGGTAATTATAGGTGCCGATGTTCTTAACGAGAATTTTTCTGTCAAATGTTCTTGAAAGCAGCTGCGGACGCTCCGTTTCAGCAAGAATTAAATTCAAAGCGCTAATCGACAATGCAAAAACCAGGTAGCTCTTTCCGCTCACAGTGCGGAATTTCAAAACAGCAGATGCTTTGTACTTTTTCATCACAGCAAAAAATATAATATCCAAAAAATATAGTAAATCCCAAGGTTCGGCAAGTTCAGTTACACTGCCGCCAAGATCGCTCATATTGCTTGTTTGAAATAACACAGGAAGGGTCAGGAAGTCATTGAAAAAACGATAAAATACAATATTGGCCAGTAAAATTCCTGTCACGGCTACATTCATCAGAAGCAGATACATGTTCTTCCTTTTATCTTTTAAAAAGAAACTCACAGCGGCAGCAAGCAGCAGAAAGCTCAAAGGATTAATAAGTAAAATGAATTCCTGAATCATGCTGTCTATATCGATATTAAAGCTTGTTTTATAGGCAATATATGTTTTCATCCACAATGTGAAAACAGTGAGCCATAACAACGATGAACCGCGCATAATGAGATTCTTCAGGGATGCCCCCTCCTTTCTGTTACATGTATTGAAACAAGGCTTCTCGCCTTTTTTCGATTCCAGGTTTACTGAGGGCCATAAACAAAAAACAAAGAAGCTTTCCATATTAACGGAAAGCTTCTTTGTTATTTTCTCCTTATAGCGGAGCTCTATTCTATTCAATATAAGCATTTTTGACGAGCCAGGCAGCACCGATTACTCCTGCATCATTGCCAAGGGTAGCCGCAGTAATCTCGGCCGATTCACGTACCCTTGTAAAGGCATGGCGCTTGAAGGCTTCCCTTACAGGCGCAATCAGCACTTCACCAGCTTTTGAAACACCGCCGCCGATAACAATTTTTTCAGGGTTCAGTACATTTGCTACATTAGCAAGAGCCAGTCCAAGATAGCCTGCTACCTTATCCACCACCGCAAGGCTAAGCTGATCTCCTTTTTCTGCACAATCGAAAATTAATTTAGATGAAAGGATTTCTCCATTTTTAATTTTTTCTGCTGCCAGAGAGGTTCCGTCTGATTCTTTAATTGCTTCTGCTGCAAGACGGACAATGCCTGTTGCAGAAGTAACGGTTTCAAGGCAGCCTGTTTTGCCGCAATTACAAGGTGCCCCGCCATCAGGAACAACTGTAATATGCCCGATCTCGCCTGCAGCTCCTGAAATTCCGTGGATCAGCATGCCATTGGCAATTACTCCGCCGCCCACTCCCGTTCCCAGTGTGACACAGACGATGTCCTTGGCGCCTTTCCCGGCACCCTTCCACATCTCGCCAACCGCTGCCAGGTTTGCATCATTATCGATCACAGCCGGCAGGGAGGTTTCAACCTCGAGCAGGTCCTTCAGCGGATAATCGGTCCAGCCGAGATTGACTGCTTCATAAATGGAGCCTGTCACATAGTTTACAGGTCCAGGCGCACCCATGCCGATTCCAACAATTTTACTCTTAGACTCGCCCAGTTCACTGAGCTTATCGTCAATCGCTTTGGCAATATCAATTGTAATGTGTTTTCCGTTTTCAGATATATCTGTAGGAATCTCCCATTTGTGAACGATTTCACCATATACACTGATGAATGCAAGCTTTATTGTCGTACCGCCTAAGTCTATCCCCATAATCCACTTGTTCATTTCTTCACCCCTATTGTTTCTCTTTGTCTCTTTCAATCTGGATCTGCTGCCTGAGCAGCAGGAGAGCCATTTGGTAATCTTTTGTGTCCATCATCTGGGACCGGTAAATTTCCCTGATTTCCGTCTCCATCAGTTCAAGCTCTGCCACTCTATCTCCTATATAAATAAAGGTGCCAAACCTTTTTAAAAACTGCTGAATATCATAAATTGTTTTCATAAAATCCCTCTTTGCTTCTAGCGATTTCCTCTTAAAATTATATCGGAACACTCCATAACTCACAAGTCCGGATAACAGATATTCTTTTTTTAGCGTAAAATCCAAATTCCAACATACTTGTCCCTCTGTCCTCATACATATCAATATCTCTTGTAAACGGAGGATTTCTATGAAAAGACAGCTAAAAACCGCAGCATTCATCCTGATGGCTTCGCTTTTTTCCGTCCTTTATCTTTTTCATAGCCAGCAGGCAAAGGAAACGATCCTGTTTTTCCCGATCGATCCTTCGCTGAGCTTTGATTATGCAGGCACACATCTCCTATCTGAAAAAGCCGGAAAAAGCTCCCTCACTGTCCGGCTGAAATCTTCCTCCCAATTAAATCATTCAGCATATATAAGGCAGGATGTTTCCCTGCTTTATCAGAATGGCAGGCTTCAGGGAGTGCTCAAGGAATGGAGGCAAAATAAAAAAACCTTGGATCAGGAGGGCACCTGGAAGGAAAAAGATAGCTCCAAATTGCAGGCGATTACTTTTCATTATGCTGAAGTGCATAAGGGTTCAAACTATAGAAGCGCCCAGGAAATGAGCAATAGCAGCCTATATGTAATACTGCCTCCAGAAGCAGGCTATCAATATTTTGAAAAGCCATTATCCTCAAAACAAATCAGGTGGAAGGAAATACTGGATAAGGCCGCAGCCCTTGAAGCAGAAAAAAACCTGAATCAAAATCTGAAGGCTTTCCATATCAATGAAAACCTCTATACAACATTATCCCTAACCGATCTGCCGCAGCAAAAAAATGTCTTTTTCTCCGCTTTTCCTCCCTCCAAGCGGGAAGAAATAATCGGCAAGCTGTGGGAAGGCATTTATAAAAATATTGCCCTCGGAATAAAAAAAGAGAATGGCGCTGTTATCAGCCCTGAAGGCAGCACCATTCCCCAATTGCTTCTTTCTAAAAATAAAAGTGAATTGCTTGTTTTATTGACTGCCTCCGACGGAACACCAGTACTTCTCCGTCAGGAATTATCAAGCAGATGATCGATATTTTCTTCAAGCTTCTTATAGGAAGCTTCCGAAGGCTTCCTTTCAACTGCTTTTCCGGCAGCTTTTTTTGCTTCCTGAAATTGATTTAATTTGGTATAGCTAAGCGCCAGGTTATAGTAAGCCTCAGACATATCAGGGTTCTGCTGTGCCGCCTTTAGGTATTCTTTCTTTGCTGCTTCATAATTCCCTTTGCCAAAGCTTATGTTGCCCAGCATAAAATGGGAATATGGAGCCTCATCGTAGCTATTCACATAGCCTTCCAGCAGCTTTTTCGCTTCTGGTACATTTCCTTTTTTCACTTCATCGCTCGCCATCTGTACAGCAGCCATGTCATTCTCAGGAGAGCTTTCCTGATGCTCGTAGCCATATTGAAGAAGGAAATAAATCAGCCCTGCAGCTGCAGCGGCAAATAATATCTGCCTGAACGGCTGCTTATCCTTTGGCAGATGAACGATGCCTGCCGCAAAAAAGCCGCCGATCAAACCGCCGATATGTGCTGCATTATCAATGCCTTCATTTGAAAAACCGTAGCCAAGATTGATAATGATTAAAATGAAAACATTAAGACCCATTGTCCTGAAAAACAGTCTTGGGTTGCTGATGCCAAAATAAAGAAGAGCACCGAACAAACCAAATATGGCTCCGCTTGCACCTGCAGATAAAGCAGGGTTAAGCAAAAAGCTGCCAAGCGTCCCAGAGAAACCAGCTAATAAATAGATGAACAAAAATCTGCTGCTTCCATACATTTTCTCAACAGCAGGACCGATAAAATAAAGCGAAATAGTATTCATGATCAAGTGAAGCATTCCGATATGGATAACCATCGGCGTAAAAAAACGCCACCACTCCCCCTGCAGAATAAGAGGTGAGTACTTGGCACCAAAATCAATCAGTGTATCAGTCCTGGTGCTTGAACCAGCCCACTCCATCAAAAAGTATACAGCAATTCCAATTGCTATAAAAATGTAAGTGAAAACAGGTTTTCCCCGCTCAAATATCATTTGCTCTTCTTTGGCCTTTTTGACTGCTTCTGTCAGAGCACTCTGCTTTATGGAAGAAATGTCATCTTCTTCAGCTGCCGCCATTTTTGATTCCACGATATCCAGATGCATGCCGGTCAGCTCTTCAAGCTGCCTCCATCTATCTCCAAAAGAATCCGTATTCAATATAAACGTTTCCGCTTCTGTTTTACGGTGCACAAATGGTTTATCTGCAAAATCATAATCATCCACAGGAACATGTGATGTGATATAGATATTCAATACCTTAAGAGGCTTATGATACAGCTTCTTCCTGATTTGCTCCCCATTCAGCACAGTCCGTTCAATATCCCTTTTCAGCCAGCTTGCCCAATCCAAATCACGGAGCATGAGCCTGATGACAGGATAATTTTTTTCTTTCGAATTTTCGAGCCAGATTTCCTGATGATTGTCAGAGATGGTGATAACCCGATAGTTATATTGAGACGAAAGATTTTTAACCGCGGACCAAAATAAATAATCCTCTTGAAATCCCAATACCTTCCCCACTTTCTTCTTTGCAGCTGTAAATAGTAAATAGCCTGCCATGCAGGCTTTACGGAATGCCAGTATGACCATAAACAGGGAAGTATCCTGTTTTTTATGCTGTTTTCGCAAACATTGTTGCTATGAAACAAGGGGTTGATTTCCGTTCCAGGATGCTTGCTTTCCGTGGGGCGGTGAGCCGCCTCAGCTGCGCTTGCGGG
>NZ_MLYQ01000129.1:0-24313 GCF_001866725.1 Bacillus sp. MUM 13 | reverse complement strand
GTATAGAGTTGATTGGATTAGGCCTCTTGCGTGATGACTAGAACATTGATACAGCGAATCAATTTCTATTGCAAGTAGATGAAATGAAAAATAACTTGAATAATGTAATTAAAAGCGAGTTATAAAGTTAAAGAAGGTGAGTGTGTTTGGAGCGAGGTACCTTATTTAATATAAAAAAAATATTATTACATGCAAGAAATTTATCACCCTACTATCAAAAACGCTTTAAAGATATAGATATTGATAATCTTACCCAAAAATCTTTTCAAGATATACCTATTCTTAATAAACGTGAAATAGTGGGAATCGAGGATTCCTTACTTACACAAGAAAATAATTCTGCCTTGAGTAAAGAATACACAAGTGGCTCCACTGGAAATCCACTTACCTGCTATAAAGGACGGTCTGAAGTTTTCGTGAAAACAAAAGACCTATGGGGGTTAAGGAAGCATAGGGGAAATATAGATACTAAGGATTTGTACGGAATGTTTTATGCATTCACAGAGGACGATTTCTGTACAGATAGTGTGCAATATATCGACAACAAAATCTATCTATCAATGTTAGATATGACTCCGCAAAAGCTTGATCTTTATTATTCTATCTTGGTAGAGAAAAAACCTAAATGGCTACTTGGTGTCCCTTCTGCTTTGTATATTTTTTCAAATCATATAATAGAGAAGGGGTATGATGCTGAAAATTTGAGTATACAGTACATAGAAACAAATGGAGAAATGTTATTTGATTATCAGGCAAAAGCCATTGAAAAGGCTTTTGGTAAAATTGTGTTCAACCACTACGGGTGCAGGGAATTTTGGTGTTTGGGCATGAGTTGTCAGTCGGGCAATATCCATAGTCTTAGTAAGCGATTTTATTATGAAGTGATAAACCAAGATTCAAAAGGCTTTGGCGAGTTGGTAATTACGGATCTGTATAATAAAACATGGCCATTAATCAGATATTTCGTAGGCGATTTGGTAAGACTCAGAAATATTACGTGTGAATGTGGTGATACTAATCCTGTTATTGATGTAACTGGGGGACGAACACAAGAATATTTAAAAATAGGTGAGTGGATTGCTAACCCTATACTGTTCCATTATGCAGTGATGAAAGTAAACCGGTCTTTTGGGGACGCAATTAGACAATTTAAGGTAACTCAATATAAGGAAGATGCATTACTTATAGAGTTGGTTAAAGGGAAACTATTTACTGACAAAACATTAGATATGCTTAGGATGGAATTAAAAGAAAAGCTTCCACCAGATGTTACTCTCGATATAAAAGATAGAGATATATTGAAGTTTAAATCTAATAAACACAAATACTTTATTCCTTACGATGGAAGGGGAGTTCACGTATGACAACCGAACAAAAGATAATTGAAATTCTTGCTGAAGAGATGGAAAAAAATTCAGTTTCTTACGAAAAGGATATAAATATAGAATCGGACTTAACAGAAGACCTATCGTTTGACTCTATCATGATATTACAATTTGTTTTAAGACTAGAAGAAGAGTTCAACATCGAAATAGATGATGAACAATTAAATAATGAAATATTCGAAAGTGTGGGAAAAGTCGTTGGATTTATTAAAACACATTTAACTGAAGAAGTTATTTCATGAATTTTTTTCTAAATGAACAACGGGTAATTCTTATAGGAGGGACTGGAGGAATTGGTAGCTCCTTACTAAAAGGGCTCCTTGAACAGGGATGCACGGTGGGAATGTCTTTTTATAATAGCTCGATTCTATTAAGTGAAAGTGAAAAAAAACTATATCAGGATCGATTATATCTTCAAAAAGTAGATGTTACTGATCCTGAAAGTATTAAATTTGGTTTAAAGTGCTTAATTAATAAGCTGGGGAGAGTAGATGCATTTATCTATAACTCAGGTATTTGTAAAGACTCTTTATTGGGCCTCATGAAATTGTCTGATTGGCATGATGTTATGGATGTGAATTTGAACGGGGCTTTTCTCACTACTCGAATAGTATCTAATCATATGCTGAAAAGTAAAAATGGAAAAATTCTTTTCATATCTTCATCAAAGGGCGTAACTGGCTCATATGGGCAAGCTAACTATTCAGCATCTAAAGCTGCCCTTATTGGATTTGCTAAATCAATAGCTAGAGATTTAGGTAAATTTAATATCTCTGTAAATGTTGTATGTCCTGGTTTTATTAAGACCCCGCTAAATCAGGACGTTCCTTACAAACATGCTGCAGCAATTGAACGTAGTGTCCTATCTATGACATCTAGTACAAGTGAAGTAACTGATTTTATTTTATATATGCTTTCAAGTTCAGTATTTTCAATATCAGGTCAGGTCTTCCAGCTGGATAGCAGACTTTAAGAAAGGGGTGGCAGGTTGGATAAACCGACATTTGGAGACTTATTAATAAGAACTGCTTCGACTCATCCAAAAAAGATTGCCATAGTTGAAAACTCTCATAGCATAACTTACGCGAAACTGCTCGATAATGTAAAAGTATTCCAGAGCAAGTTAAGTAATAAAATCAAGGCAAAACAAACTGTAGCACTTTTTTTACCCAATTCAATTGACTATGTTACTTCATACTTTGCGGCCTCAATGCTAGGGGCTACAGTTTTCCCGATTTATTGGAACTCTAATGGCAAAGAAGTTTCCAACTTATTGAAGTCCTTAGATGTAAGCGTATGTATCACAAATGAAGAAGGAAAAAACAAATTGAATTCCTATAAAAAGATTTGTGTGATTAATTATACAGAGGAAGAAGATCCTGATGCTCTTCATTTACATAATATCTATAATGATGAGTCCACCTTGTTCCTTCAAACATCGGGCACTACATCTTCTCCTAAAGTTGTAGCCCATACATATGAGTCCATCATTAAAAATATAAAAGCCCATGTTAATTCGCTTGATTTAAAGCCAAAAGATGTGGTCTTAATCACTTTGCCTATGCCATTTGGCTACTGTAATACTTCTCAATTATTGGCGCATATATATTTAGGCAGCACCATTGTACTTGCTAACAATTTAAGACATCCCAAAACAATACTTAGGTATATCCAGGCTTATAAAGTTACCACTGTCACTGTTGTTCCAACAATATTAAAAACGCTAAGCAACTTAAATATAAACATTTTTAACAAGTATAGCTTAAAATCGCTCCGTTATATTTGCTTTGGTGGAGGTTCTGTCTCTTCTCGGACTATTGAAATTATTCGTACTCGCTTTATTGATGCGCAGGTTGTACAAACCTACGGGCAAACAGAAGCAGGACCGAGAATTACAACTAAGATAATTAATGGCGAATATTCTATTACGAATGTAGGTAAACCTCTTGAGGGTGTAAAAGTAGAAATAAGAAATCAGCAAGGAGTACCTTTATTGGAGAATGAAGTCGGAGAAATTTATGTATCAAGTGTCAGTTTAATGAGGGGCTATGTGAATAATGTATCTAGATTACATAACCTAACCCAGCAGCCAACATTTCTCCAAACTGGTGACATAGGTTATTTAGATCAAGGAGGTGAATTACATTTATTAGGGCGAACAAACAATATTATTAAACACAAGGGGATACAGGTAAGCCCCGAAGAAATTGAGGAAGTTATAAAAGAAACAGCATGTGTTGATAAAGTCATTGTTAAAGGGGAAGAGGATGAGCTGTATGGACAAATTCCCGTCGCATATATCATGCTCGAAGACGGATTTGAATATCAAGACGCTCTAGAGGAAATTCGCTCTCATTGTCACCTTAATCTATCAAACCACAAAATTCCAAGAAAGTTAGTTATCGTAGATGATTTGGCAAGGACTGCAAATGGAAAGTTAAGAAGATGAATATGGCGGTGAAACTATGTTTAAATACAAATTTGGTCCAATAAACGTCCAAGTGACGTTTGACAAATCAGTTCAACTTTTAGAAGAGGAACTTACGGAATATTATTCTCACGTAGCTTCCCAAACACATAAAAGCGAACATCATTGCCATATCAAAGAATGGAACTTAGGGTCCTATAAAAGCTTGGAAGAGGATGAAATATTATGGCGAGGTACGTCCGTCGAGGTAAACACTAAAAGAAATATAAAGATAATTGGTGAATGGGATAAAGATTTAAATAGTATTGTATCTGTATCTGAAGGATCTGAGCATAAAACAATTAACGATAGAAAAAGGTATTGGGAATTTTCACAAAGAGTTTCAATCTATCCAAAACTTGTGAAGGAAAACTGTTTTATGGTTCATTGCGCAGCCATAATTGTTGATGGAAAAGCTAATCTCTTTATGGGACCAAGCGGAGCGGGTAAGTCGACTATTGCGGAGAAAGCTTTATCATCGGGATATAAACTTCTAACAGATGACACAGCAATTGTACAAGTAGTCGGAGATACCCTTTATGCATATTCTTCTCCTTATAAATCTAAGTCTGGTCTCATTGGAGACACAAGTTGTTACATAGTTAATAACTTTTATATACTTTCTCAAAGCGAACAGGAAAAAGTCGTAGAACTTACTAAAGGTGATTTCTTAAAATGTCTTCAAGAAAGAATATATGATTCTGAATATACTTCCCATCTCTTTCCTTACAAGTCTAAAAGTTTAGGTGGTGAAGTAGGCATGGAATTAATGAAACATGCTTACAGAACTGCGAAAATTTTTAAAGCCTTTGAATATAAATTCACAAAAGAATCAGACCTCAAGGATTTATTTGAAAAAATAACGTTAACTTAATTGGAGGAAATGAAAATGGTAGTAAAAGAAAATACATTAGAATATTTTAAAGTTAAGGCCGATAAATATGACCTGGTAGAGGATCAAAAATATTGGCAGCTTTCAGACAGAATATTGTGGGATTGCTTGACTAACGTTTTGGATAAATTTCCGGAGAATTTCACATTTTTAGATGCCGGAGGAGGAACAGGACGGTGGTCATTGAAGGTCTTAGAAGCCTATCCTAAATCTAAAGGGTACACGTTTGACCTTTCCGACGACATGTTGGGACAAGCCAAACAAAAAAGAACAAGAAATGAGTTAGATAATAGGTGGGAGATCTACCAAGGTGATTTACATAATATTAGCTCAATTCCAGATGAAGTAGTCGATGTATCATTTAATTTTCACAACGTATTAGGTTTTGTTGAGAATCCAACATTAGTAATTGCAGAAATTCAAAAGAAAGTAAAGAAGAACGGCTATCTGATTTCATTCGTTCCTAGTCAGTACCACTCTATATTCTTCAATATTTCCATTGGAAAAATTGATGAAGCTCAGAAAGCAGCATCGGGTAAGGGCCGCTTTACATCGGAAATGCCGTATATTCATATGTTTACACCTGAAAACTTGACAGATTTGTATCAAGAAAATGGCTTGGTAAAGGAGAGTATGGTTGGATTTCCGATTTTCATCTATCCTGGATATCAAGAAACTCAATTAGAGGGAGAAACAAAAGTATTAAAGGACATTTTATCAATTGAACAAAATCTTGAAGATATTTATACATTAGAAAAACAATTCCTATCTGAAGCAACCATCTCTAGAGGCAACAACTTATTTATTGTTGGGAAAAAGAAGTAAAGGGGAAAAGAAATGTTTGTTAATGTGAGAGCTATAATTACCAGACAAACTCCTGAGGGTAGAGAAATTATCATTCAAAAACGAGACAAACCCTATGAAGGAAGTATTCCTTATGAACTTCCAGGTGGTCAAGTTGAGGAATATGAGTCCCTTTATGATGCACTTGTAAGAGAAGTCAAGGAAGAAACAGGTTTAGAAGTAACCCTTATAAAAGGTCAAGAAGATAGAATAATCACCAAAGAGGAGAATTCAGCTGTAGAAGCCGTAACGCCTTTTTGTGTTTATCAAACTCTTCATGGTCCGGTTGACTCGATGGGTGCATATTTTTTATGCGAAGTTAAAGGGGAAATATTAAGTGATGGAGATGCTACAAAAGAAGTACAGTGGATCAAAGTGGAAGAATTGAGAAGGCGTTTGGAAAAAGGCGTTATTCAATTTAGTTGGGTCGATAATTCAGGGATAACTTATTATTTACGGTCCCTAGAACTTAATGAGGATGCGACTGATTGAACATAATCGTATTTCTTTAGAATGAATTTGCGGAAGATCAGAAATATAAAAAATTTCTTGGTCTTCCTGAATCAAATCCATAATATCAAAAACATTGTTGCGGGGGTTTTATGATGGTAAAAGAGTTAGACCAGGAGGAGAAAACCTCCCTACTTCTTTCAAAATATTATTTAAGCGAAAGTGAAAAAAAGGAATTAGAACATTTATTTAAAAAACATCAAGATTGGGGCAAGGTTATTGGTATCCTAACCACACATCGAAGTATCGGATCTGCTTGGTTTACAATCAAAGACCATGGACTTGCAACTTATGGAAAATCGTCAAGTAATTACTTCGTAAAGCTTGTTGAATCAATTTACTGCGCACAGCGATTAAGGGGAGATGTCCATTACAAAAACGCAGTGAACGTGTGTGGTTTACTGGAAGAGAACAATATAAATTATGCTGTACTTAAAGGGCTGCCCCTAGCACTTTCTTTATATGATGATAAAGGCATGCGTTGGTCGAATGATTGCGATATTTTAATCAATTTTGACCAATTAGAAGAAGCTCTCAAAGTAGTTAAAAGTGAAGGATATGTACAAGGATACTTTGATCTAGAAACAAATAGCATCATAAAAGCAAAAAGAAGAGATATAATTTCTTCACCTTTACTATCACACGAAGTACAACCATTTGTTAAAGAAACAAAAGATAATTATATCACCCACCATCCAGTGGATATACAATTTTCTTTAGACTTATTAACAAACAATAGAACAGATGATATGGTTTCGGAATTTCTTAACAACACTATTAACATTACACATAATAATGATATGTTCAAATCATTAAACTGGGAAGATCATTTACTTTTCCTCTGTATTCATTTTTATAAAGAAGCGATATACGTTAAAGAAGTAACAGCATATAAAGATTTCTTACTATATAAACTAATTGATATTTACCGTTTGCTATATAAAAAAAGAGAAGTTCTTAATTGGGCTTCAATTAAAGAAAAAGTATCAAAGTATGACTTATATACCCATGTGTTTTATACCTTCCATTATGTGATCTCCTTATTTAAGGATAGTTCTTTAGTGCCTCACAACTTCTTAGAATATATATCAAATAAGACTGATAATCAGATATTGGATTTAGTATATGATGAGCATGGTGAAAGCATGTTTTGTTGGAATCTAACCATTCCTGAAAGATTTTTCAATGTAAATCGAATCCAACAACTAATCAATTGATAATAGATTGAGAGGTGAAAATAATGGTGACTGAAATTCTTCCTATACCTGAATCTTTTTCTAAGGAGCAAATAGATGAACTTAAAGAACGAATACCTTATTTATCAGAGCAAATAAAGTTTGTAAGTACAAACGAGTCAAAAGAAATAGTTATAAAACTAGAAGACTTTGATTCAAAATTGAAAACGGATATAGTTCAAAACTTTGATAGTTTAGTAGATGCAATTACTTCATGGAGACCCATTAAGGACAGGGTTCTAAAATCAAATAGTTCAACAATTAATGCGAAAGCAGAAACAGAAGCAAATATATCAAATTTCTATAACGAAGATATGATTCAATTATTTGAGTTTTTTGATCAAAAAATTCTAAATATTTCAAATAAATTCTCTGCAGAGCTAAGGGAGTATCCGACGGTACTGCCAATTGGAGTTATGCAGAAAAGCCAATATCATATCCATTTTCCTCAAAATCTTTTTGCGATGCATGATATTCCACATGACTATAAAGTATTACATACCATACGTAGTAATCCGGAACAAATTGAGCAAGCTTTTAGATTAAGAGGTTATTTGCAGCCATGTATCTGCTATCACTGTTATGAAGAGTGGGCTGACAAAAAAATGACTGCAGGAATCATTAGCGCTAAGGGTCGTTGTTTTCGTCATGAGTTAAAAGGTGAAAGAAATATTAATAGAAAAACTGAATTTACGATGAGAGAAATAGTGTTTGTGGGTAACCAGGAAGCGGTAGACAATTTAAGAGATTCAATAATGGATGAGACGTGGAAACTATTCAATGAGCTTGGGTTTACAGGGAAGATAGTTACAGCATCTGATCCCTTTTACTATAGCGATGAGCTTGGGAAAATTTCATATCAAAAGCTATCAAATACCAAGTATGAATTAAAAGTTGATTCCAATATAAAATCGGCATCAGTAGCAATTGCCTCATTTAATAATTGTTTCGATCAGCTAAGTCGGAAGTTCAATATAAAGAATAGTTCAGGTGATGAGTTTCTTAGTTCTGGTTGTGTAGCTTTTGGGTTGGATAGATGGGTTAATACTTTTATAACTTGTTATGGTACAGATAAGAATCAATGGCCAGAACCGGTTAAAAGTATGACATTCTAAAATGGAGGTTTTACTGATGATAGAAACAAACGATAAAATATATATTTTATTGAAAGAACTAATTGAAGAGTCTATTAATAAAGAAGTACATTTAGCCATGAAAACTGATTTGACTAAGGAGGGTATGAACTCACTTACTCTCATTGAAATGATTGTAGAATTGGAAGATCAGTTGTCAATTGAAATCTTAGATGATGATTTAACACTTGAGAATTTTTCTACAATTGAATCTATAATTAACTTGCTTACTGAAAAATATGGTGTCAGCAGATCATGAAGCAAAAGATCATAGTAGTGGAATCAGGTCAGTTTGGAGAAGAAATCATATCAATCCAGGAACAAGGTTATGATGTAATTTACCTATATACAGGTATTATTCCAATTGAGCCAAAAAATCTAGATGTTGCTTTCAAAATTATAAAAGATAAAAAACTTACCAGCTATGAAATATTAGCGGATTATATTGAGTCTTTAAATAAACAATATCAAATTAAAACGATCCTAACAACGAGTGATTTTTTTATAGAAAAAGTCTCGTTACTCTGCAGACATTACGATTTTCCGTTCCTTAATCCAGAGACTGCAGGTATTTTGATAAATAAACATTTGTTTAGGAAAAAACAAAAAGAGTTAGGTTATAAACATCCTGATTTTTTTCTTTTTTCTTCTTTAGAAGAAGGTATGAATTTTATTAAAGAAGACGATAGAGAATGGGTTTTTAAGCCTCTTATTTCGAACGAATCAGTTGGGGTCAGAATCATAAAGAATGTAGAAGAACTAAAAAATGCTTACCAAGTTCTAAATAAATTATCTAGATTCTCGGCTGGTTTAATAAAAAAAGAGGGATTTATGCTGGAAGAGTTCATATCAGGGGAAATTCTGAGTTGTGAGTTTATAAAGGATAATAATCAGTTACGTATATTAGGATTTACGAGCAGAGAAATGGGGGACCCACCATTTTTCATAGAGCTAGGGTATGAGTTTCCTTTTCATGGAGAAGAGTTAAATTCGATACAAAATCAAGTGAAAAAGTTTGTACATGATTTTGATTACAACTTCGGTCCCTGTCACATTGAATTTATTGTCAACAAGCATGGATTGTACATACTCGAAGTTAATCCGAGATTAATGGGATATCCAAATTACTGGATGATAAACAAAGCCTTAGATACGGATATTCTTAAGTATATTACTAAATTATACATAACTGGTTCACTGTTTGACTTTTCTTCCTCCAGTAATAAATACACAGTTTGTGAAGAAATTGTTTCTGATAGGGAAGGATATATTTCTGAGATAGATATACCTGAGGAATGGAAAGCAAATCCTGATGTTTGGATTATTAATAATATATCCAAAGGGATGTATGTTCGAAAAGCAGAATCTAATAAAGACATTTTAATGAGGATTTTGGTGGCAGCTGATACTAAAAAACAAAGTAAAGAGTTAATAAAAACTATAAAGCAATCCATTAATTTCTTGATCTCATAGGATCGGAGAGGTGAAACATGGTTATAAAAGCAATGCCTAAACAACCAAGCGATATTTCAAATCTAATTAAGGATAAGATGCATACTCTAACTTTGCCTGGTCAAAACGATAAAATGATTACACCCAGGGAGTATTTTAGGGAGATAAGTGAGCTAGCTAAACAATCACCCTCTCTTGCATTAGGTTTCTCTATGCACCTATACACTGTTTGGGGATTAAATTACATTATGAATGATAAACAAAAGTCCTATTTTTATAATAGTGTCAAAAAAGACGACATGTTATTTGGTTCTCCAAATGATCCGGGTTTATATTTTATATCGCAAATTAATGAAGAAGATTACCCTATCATTGCAAAGAAAGACGGAAACCAATACATTATAAACGGAAAAAAGCATTATGTTTCAATGGAACCTTATGTACGTTATTTGCCAGTGTACTCTTATGTGCAAGGATACTCTGGTAAGGGATTGGGATTAGCACTAGTTATTGTTGACAAGTGCCATGAGGGCATTTCAGTTTCGAAAGATTGGGACACTATGTCCATGAATGATACTTCTAGCAATAGTATTAGTTTCGATAATGTAGTTATCGACCCAGATCACGTTGTATTAATGGAAGGGGATGACTTAGGCAAGGCCGACCATTTAGCCTATCTTTTCCGGTTAAGCGTGAGCTCAGTCTACTATGGGTTGGCTGAGAGAGCAATAGAGGTTATAGTCGACCGTTGTAAAAACAAGAAAGTGCCCAATAGTGCTAGTAAATTGAGCACTTTTCCTGGAACCCAGTTCACAATTTCAGAAATGACTATATTACAGGAGACAGCAAAATCGCAGCTGCTATATTATTGTGATTTATTAGATCGTACCCTTACTAACCCACAGGAACCGATAAATGAGGATATTAATACAAGTAGTTTAATCACTAAAGAATATGTAACTTCTTCTGCAGAGAAAATTGTAAATTTAGCAATGAAAATTGACGGAATATCAAGTTTGTTTGAACACAGTGAAATATCCAAACTATTTAGGGATGTTCAGGCAGGGAGATTTCACCCACCTCAAATCGATGTTATTAAAGAGATAATAGGCAAAAAAAAATTAGGGATTTTTACCCGGCAAAGAAGATGGGTATGAAGCATTATCTGTATAAAGTAAAGTAGGTATCGACATGAAGATTTATGCCTTTAATATTAAACAAATTGACAATAATATATTTAAAACGTTATATAAATTTACATCAATTGAAAAACAATCTCAAATCTTGAAATATTCCTTTTTTGAAGATGCTATAAGAACAATGATAGGTGAACTATTAATAAGATTATATGTTGTTGAAAAATATCGAATTAATAATGACTCTATAAAATTTTCCAAAGGAACATTTGGGAAGCCTTACGTAAAGAATGTTAAAGATATGGAATTTAATATTTCCCACTCTGGGGACTGGGTAGTAGTAGCGTTCGGCAGATCCGAATTAGGTATTGATATAGAAGTTATGAAACAAATTGATTTTGGTATTGCTAGCAGGTTTTTTTCTAGATATGAAAAGGATTTTATAATCTCTGGTAACCAAGACATGCAAAGGCATAGATTTTATCAAATATGGACTTTGAAAGAGAGCTACCTTAAAGCCATTGGTACAGGGCTATCTGGGGGGATAAAGGAAATTTCTTTTTGTAAACCGGATGGCACGTTTTTTTTAGATGGAGTACATCCAAAATATAATTTTAGCATATTAGACTTTATTCCAGAGTATAAGTTGGCTCTTTGTAGCATTACAAACTGTGTTCCTGAGATTTTAAGGATTGATTTATCTGAAATTTTATATGCCTTTGAGGCACAATGTATTAAAGGAAGTGAAATGTAATGAAAATTAAGGAGAATCCACACCTATCTTTAATCTCTGAGGAAGATTATCTTACTATTAAGAGATGGAATTCTACATTTGAAAATTCATCTGAAATAAATTTGCTACATGAATTATTCATGCAGCAAGCCTTACAAACTCCAAACAAAATTGCAGTTGTTTGTGGAGAGGAAAGAGTTAATTATAAAGAACTAGACAATAAATCCGGAAGATTAGCTAATCGTTTAAACGAATTGGGTGTAACGAGAAATGTTCCTGTGGCGGTATGCTTGGAAAGAAATATAGATTTGATTGTAGCTCTTTTAGGGATTTTAAAAGCAGGGGGCACATATATTCCACTAGATCCGAATTATCCGAAAGATAGACTGCATTATATACTGAAAGATACGAGCTCTCCCATTGTTTTAGCAGAAGAAAACCATCATCACCTATTGGAAGGAGAAAACAAAATTTATTCATTGCAAGATCTACTGTCGAATTCCACTTTGGAGCCTTTAGCAGATATTCCTCCTGGTGAAATATCTGAAAGTTCAGACCTATCTTACATAATATATACCTCAGGTAGTACAGGGGCTCCTAAAGGGGTTATGATCCAACATGAAAACGCTGTTGCATTCTTACACTGGTCAATGTCTGAATTTTCTAAAGAGGAATTGGATGGAGTGTTAGCCTCTACTTCTATATGTTTTGATTTATCAGTTTTTGAAATTTTTTTACCATTAAGTTGTGGGGGGAAATTAATTCTAACAGAGAATATCCTGCACCTAAGTACAATTCCTGCCATGAATGAAGTTACTCTTATAAATACTGTCCCCTCTGCAATGTCAGAACTGCTAAAAGCCAAATGTATCCCTGAGTCTGTAAAGGTGATAAATCTAGCGGGAGAGCCTTTGAGGAAGCAGGTCGTTGACTCTATATATCAATTACCTCACGTTGAAAAAATATATAACCTATATGGTCCTTCCGAGGATACAACATACAGTACTTTTTTAGAAATTCCACGTGATTCAGTTACTGCACCAACTATTGGGAAGCCTATATTCAACACTTCTGTATTTATATTAAACAACAAACAACAATTGCTTCCAATAGGAGAGATAGGAGAAATTTATATAAGTGGAAAAGGGCTATCGAAAGGATATTTAAATAACATTGAATTAACTATGCAAAAATTTATTCCTAACCCCTTTCAAGAAATAAATGAAAGTCCATATATGTATAAAACTGGAGATCTTGGGCGCTATACACTAGATGGTGATATAGAGTATTTAGGTCGTATAGATAGCCAGGTAAAAATTAGAGGACACAGAGTAGAAATAGAAGAGGTAGAAAAAGTATTGGGGGAACATCCTAGCCTTGAGCAGGTTGTAGTAATAGCAACAAATATTAGTAAAAATCAATTAGAGCTAAGTCTTGTTGCGTATGTAAAACTCTTAGATACAAGCAATGGCGGAAAAAGTTCGATCTCAAAAATAAGATCCTTTATTGAAGGGAAATTACCATCATATATGGTACCCAGCTTCTTTGTATCGGTAGATGATTTCCCATTACTCCCGAATGGGAAGGTAGATAAGAAAAGTTTGCCTGCTTACAACCAAGGACAACTTTACAAAGGGCACACAAATGATCAGCACATTAATGACACGGAAAAGGGATTAATTGAAATATTTAAGGATTTACTAAACATTCATGAGGTGGATAAAAATTCCGACTTTTTTAAAATTGGTGGGCATTCTCTCCTTTGCCTACAATTGGTTTCAAGAATTCGCGATAAGTTCTCAACTGATCTTTCTATAACAGATATATTTAATACTCCAAAAGTAAAGGACCTTTCAAAACAAATTAATAAAATGAGATCAGGAGAAGCAGCTTTAAAATTATACAAGGAAAAAAAGAAAGAACATTATCCATTATCCTCCGCTCAACGATCATTGTGGTTTCAAGACCGAATGTATCTTGGTAGCCCACAATATAATATTGTGAAATCCTATTCCATCTCTGGGCAGATCAATATCAATGTCCTTAAAAACAATTTTCATAGAATAGTCGATAACCATGAATTATTACATGCTTCATTTACAACGAAGCATAATGAGCCTAGACAGACTCTAATAAGAAAACATTATGAGTTAATTATAAAAGATTTTTCTAATATGGACAAAACTGATAGTGAAAAAAAGGCAGAAGAAATTATTGATAAAGAGCTATCTCATATTTTTAATCTCGAAAAAGACAATCTTTTACGCCCCTATATAATAAAGTTAAGTGAGGAGAAACACTTATTTATTATTAATATACATCACATTATATCGGATAGATGGTCCCTTGACATTTTATTAAAAGATCTGCTTCTGAATAATGAAAAACTAGATGTAATAAGTGAAAGAGAAGAGTTCTCATTTGTGGATTACATTAATTGGGAGAGGTCGTTTCTTGATACCCAGGTGGCACATTCTCAGATTGAATATTGGAAATCTCAATTAAGCAACTTGCCCTCCCTTGTAACATTGCCGATTGATAAGTATCGCCCTAAATACCAATCTTTCAGGGGAAGATCTCATTATTTTACGATTAACCCAAATCAAAGAAATATGTTACATGGATTTGCACGGGAGGAAGGTTTCACTCCTTATATGGTATTAGTATCTACCTTTATGATGCTAGTTTCTAAATTAAGCGGTTCTAAAGATATAGTAATTGGCACACCTGTTTCAAGCAGGAACTTTTCTGAGCTAGAGAAGATTGTAGGCTTTTTTGTGAACAGTTTACCAATTCGCGTGGATCTTTCTGACGCTCTTACATTCCAGGACGTGCTGAAGAAAGTAAAAAAAGTCACTTTAGAAGCATTCAATAATAAAAATATCCCTTTTGACGTTATTAAGCAAAATGTGAATAATGAAGCAAATCCAAGCTACAATGCCATCTTTCAATTAATGTTTAATTACTATGACCATCCAAAACTTACAGAAGGTAATGATCATATAGAGATTAAACATGAACAAATCAACTATAAATATTCTAAATTTGATATGGATTTCTATATTGAAGAACTAAATGGAGGACTGAGGGGTTATATTGAATATAATTCTGACTTATTTACCAAAGAATCCATCAAGCATTTTGCTGTACTATTTACCAGATTATTAGATGCAGTTCTCGTAGACCCTAATAAATGGATTAGAGAATACTTGTTACTCCCTGAACAAAATGATTATAAGATGATTTCCATACCAAAGAATCAAGATTGCCAAAATTTTAAACCTAATATCGATAAGACAATAACAGATAGGCTTAATAAAATTATTTCAGAAAATCAAGATAGAACTGCTGTAAAGTCAAGTTCAGAAACAATGAGCTATATGGACTTAGATCATATTTCTAATGGAATAGCCAAGGCCCTAAATGAAATTGAAATACCAAACAAAAGAGTGGGTCTACTATTAAATCATGACCTCCCAATGATACCTAGTATAATTGGGGTATTAAAAAGTGGTTGCGCTTATGTTCCAATAAATAAAAGACTCCCAAAAGAAAGAATTGCTACCATTATAAAAGATGCTCAGTTAGAAGTAATATTAGCTGATCAATCTATTGATGATAGATTGATCGAAAATGTAAAAATTATTCACTATTCAGAATGTGAGAGAAACAAACTTAGCTATCCTATATTGGCTTCACCAGATAGTATAGCTTATATCCTCTATACATCAGGTAGCACTGGTAAACCAAAAGGAGTTTGCCAAAGTCATAGGAATGTATTGCATCACATTAGAAATTACTCAAATGCCTTACAAATAACCAATCAAGATTGTTTATTGCTTGTTGCTTCCTATGATTTTGATGCATCGATAATGGACATCTTTGGAGCCCTTTTAAATGGGGCTGCACTGCTGTTAGCAGATATACAGAGTGATTCTTTTTCTACGATAGTTGAATCAGTCCAATCGGAGTCTGTTAGTATTCTACATACAACACCTACAATATTTAGGCATCTACTTGAAGCGAGTTCAAGTAAATTTGATTTTGTAAGGGTTGCGGTTTTAGGTGGAGAAACAGTAAGTTTAAGGGATTTTGAGCTCTTTAAAGATAAATTCCCAGTAGGAAGTTACCTAATAAATGGACTAGGCCCAACAGAATGTACGCTGGCATTACAGTACGTGGTGAATCATGATTCTCGCGTGGATTATTCTACACTACCAGTTGGTTTTCCCGTTAACGGAGTGAAAATATATTTAGTTGACGAAAAAGGTCAAAAAACTGAACATGTAGGTGAGCTTGTAATTCAATCTGACCAAATTGCCCTAGGGTATTTAAATAACACAGAATTAACTGCAAAATCATTTCACGTTACTTCTACTGGTGAAAGAATATATTATACTGGTGATTTAGCACGTCGCTTACCAAATGGTTCATTGCAGTTTTTAGGAAGAAGAGATGCCCAAGTCAAGATTAGAGGCATAAGAATTGAGTTGGGTGAAATCGAAACACATATAAAAGATCTTGAGGGTATTCAAGATGCAGCTGTTATCGGCGTCAATTTAGGTTCTCATAATGCTGAATTGGTTGCTTATGTCGTTTGTAGTGATAAAGATTTATCAAGCTTAGAGTTCCGGGCTGAATTGTCTGACCTATTACCATCTTATATGATTCCGTCAAAATTTATTTTTGTGGACGTTATTCCTTTAACGGTGAGTGGTAAAGTGAATCGGTTAGCTTTAACACAAAAACTTAATATCCCTAAACGACAATATGTAGCTCCTAAGAATGAAATGGAGTATGAAATTTTGCAAATTTGGTTGCAATATTTTGTAGGTCAAGATGTAGGAGTAGAGGACGATTTTTTTGAAATAGGAGGTCACTCCATTATTGCAATGCAACTTATATGGGATGTTAAAGCGCATTTTGATATTGAAATTCCTTTTCATTTCCTCTATGAATACTCGACAGTAAGAAAACTATCTTACTTCATACAGGACATACAAAACAAAAAACCAGTATAAGGATATAAAAAAAGACTATTTGGAGGATTATATGATTGGCTTTATAAACGTTCCTGTTTGTAATTTATGGAGCAACTGGAACAGCCCTATGGAAGAGGATTACTCAAGTTTGACAGATAACTTCAGGATTACTGAATGGTATAAACAGCTTCCGGTTCATATGAAGTCTACAAAAGCACGCGTGAGAACACAATTACTATATGGGGAACCTGTTTTAATTGATAAAAGGGTCGGGGAGTGGCTTTACGTTGCCGCTAAAGAACAGATTACATCGGATGGTCCCATGGGTTATCCAGGTTGGTTACCAATCACCCAAGTGGAAATTAACGATAAATATAACCTAATGGTAAAAGAAAAACAAATGGCAATGATTATTTCTAAAACAGCATTATTTCAAAAGATGGATGGCAGCTCATTGGAACTGAGTTTTATGACAAAGTTTCCAATATATAAAGAAGAAGCAGAATTTGTTTGGGTATGCGGGCCAAGTCTAGAGAAGGGGAAGATAAAGAGATCTGATGTTTATATTATTAGTAAAACAGAACATTTAGATTTTAAGACTGGATTACTTCCCCTTTTAAGTAATTTTTCTAGGACACCCTTCATTGGTGGAGGGACTTCATCTTTCGGGTTTGACTGTTCTGGATTTGTTTTTCGAATTTACCAAGCGTTAGGGATTAAAGTATCACGAAATGTAAAAGACCAATTAAAGGAGGGGCATGAGATATCAATAAACGAAATTTCCCCTGGTGACCTGCTCTTTTATTGTACAGATCCTGTTGACCCACAGAATGTAAACCATGTTGGGATATACTTAGGGAACGGTAAATTCATTAGTGCGAGAAGAACTGGACTTCCCATCAAAATTAGTCATGTCTCAGAACCTTTTTATGCAGGTAAATATCATACCGCTAGAAGATATATATTATAAATAATTAGAGGAGAGGGTTATTACATAGGAAGATAGGAAGTGAGAAATAAGTTGAATCGTAATAAAAAGAAGTATATAGAATTTAAGGATTTTGAAAATTTAGAATTGATAGATGTGATTAATCATAAGAATCATTTATCTTTAAAAAAAAGTGTAAGTCCTTCTATTAAGGAAGATTGTACCGAATATTACTTTGGATATGTTTTTTCGCCTTATATTTATAGTTGTTTTAAAGAGGCTGTTGTTTCGTGGGGAGCTAAGGCTCCTCCTGGAACTTGGCTAGAATTTGAGATAAGACCAATATTTAAGGATCGAATAGGGAAATGGTACAGTCTAGGTCTTTGGTTGGAGAGCGCGAATCCGTTTTCGAGACATTCTCAAGTTGGGCAAGATGATTTGGATGGATCAGTTCATGTTGATACATTGATGCTAGAGAATGTAGCAGAAGGGTTTCAAATCAGAGCTAAACTGGCTAGCGTCTATAAGAATATTTCTCCTATTTTAAAGTATTTTGGTGTATCGCTATCCCTTGGAAGAGACAGAGGAGAAGTACAAAAGGAAGAGAATTATCCTGATCAGAAAAAATGGTGTTCATTATGTCTTCCTGTACCTAAAAAATCTCAAATGCTTTATATGGGAGGAGAAGTATTTTGCTCTCCTACTTCTGTTTCTATGATATTGAATTTTTGGGCTGAGAAAATTAATGACCCCCCCCTAAAAAAGTCTGTCCCGAAAGTAGTTAAAGGCGTGTGGGACAAGGCATATAAAGGAGCCGGTAATTGGTCTTTCAATACTGCTTATGTTGCTAGCCTAGGACTTTATGCTATAGTGGCTAGATTAAGCAGCCTAAAAAAGCTAGAGCAATTAATTTTGTTAGGAATCCCCGTGATTGTCAGTATTGCATACGAGCATAAGTCCTTGGATGGGGCCCCATTATCATTCACAAACGGCCATTTGGTAGTAGTTAAAGGATTTAGCGATAATGGGAATGTTCTAGTGAATGATCCAGCAGGAGCTACAAATGATGAAGTAGAAAAAGTTTATAATCGTAATGAATTTGAAAATGCTTGGCTGAATGGATCTGACGGCACATCTTACCTAATATACCCTTTGGGATATATCGACGAGACATTATTCCAAATTAACTGATAAGGTAATTGAGGAGGGGGGATTATTCTATGAAAGAAGAAAGTCTATTAAAAGTATATATTTGGGCAATCTCCTTTCTTAAACCCTACTATATTAGAACTGCACTTTTAATATTATGTGGTTTTCTTATTTCTATAAGTGAACTGTTAACCCCTAAACTTTTTGAATACTTGATTGATGATGTTATAAAAAGGAATAAACCGTTATTATTTGTATATTGTTTAATAGCTTTTTTTGCCATTTTGTTAATAAAATTAATTGCCACAGCTTCGCGAGAATATGTTCAGAGATATGTTCAAGAAAATGTCTCTAGGGATATTCAATGGGAATTAATACGAAAACTGCGTGTTTTAGGTTTAAATTACATTGAAAGAAATCCGGTAGGGAAGACGTTATCATTACTAAACACAGAAGTAACTGCAATGCAGAATTTATATAGATATTATTTCCCTGAAATGATACAAACGTTTGTTTTTGTTTTTTTTGCTCTCTTCTTTATGATTGATATTAGCTTTTCCTTATTTATTTGTATGATTCCATGTTTCGCCGTTTACTATCTTGTTGGGCCAAGGCTAGAACGAAAAGCATCCGTAATAGCAAGCAAACTAACTAATAGTCAAATAAAATTAGGTCAGCATTATTATGAAAGTGTTTCATCAATTAAAGAATTGGCGGCTAATAATTCTTATCTATGGAATTCAAATCGAGTATTACATGAAGTAGATAACAATGTAGAACTATATAGTTCACGCTATTGGTATGCCTACTTAAGAGGTGGAATTCGAAGGTTAACGTACTATTTAGGTGCGATTATTTTATTTATCTTTGGTAGCTACCTTATTGTAGAGGGCCGTATCACTACAGGGGAGTTTGTATCGTTTCTCTTACTCTACTTTAATACTATGCTAAAGCTAACTTCTCTAATAACTTTGTTAACTGAACAGAAGCTCTTAATGTTCCAATCCAAAAAGATTTATGAATTCCTGAATCTATCTTCTGCTGTTGTAGAAGATAAGAAGGCAGTTAGTCTGGGTAATTTAATCGGAGAGATCCACCTAAAAGATATAAACTTTTCTTATAATTTAACCTCTGAAAATGTTCTACAAGATGTTAATTTAGTCATAAAGCCAGGAGAAAAGGTAGCGCTTGTAGGGAAATCAGGGTGTGGTAAGTCAACTATTACTAAGCTAATCGGCCGATTCTATGATCCTACATCCGGCAGTATCTCAATAGACAACGTGAATATTAAAAATCTCAGTTTTAAATCGCTGCGTAGTTCCATAGGATACGTATTCCAGGATGTATTTTTATTTGGCATGTCAATTAAAGAAAATCTTTTATTTGGTAATCCTGATGCAACAATGGAGGATATTATAAAAGCAACAAAAGCTGCACACCTACATGATTTTATAATGAGTTTGCCTGATGGATACGATTCGTATGTCGGTGAAAAAGGGGCAAACTTTTCTGGCGGACAAAAACAAAGGTTAGCAATTGCACGCCTTTTTCTATTGAATCCAACCATCGTTATCATGGATGAACCAACTTCTGCGCTTGATAATGTAACAGAACAATTGATACAAGTTTCATTAAATAGGTTCCTTGAAAATAAGACTGTTATTACGGTTGCTCACCGATTAAGTACAATTCAAGAATACGACAAGATTGTGGTTATGGATAAAGGGTTTATAAAAGAAATGGGATCGCATAGTGAGCTGTTAAACAAAGAGGGACTGTATAGGAAAATGATTTTTAATAAAGAAGAGGCTAGGTCCATATGAAGAATTTAAAATGGATATGGACCTTTATAAAACAGCAGAAGCTTCTATACTTTTCTTGTATTGCATTGTTGATACTGGAGGTTTTTGTGGAGATTTATTCCATAAAACTACAACAATACATTATTGACGAAGTTATCATAACTGAAGACTTTGAAAACCTTTGGATTTTTTTGCCCCTAATTCTATTATGTTACCTCATATTTACTCTGTTATTCGTAATAAACCCCTATATTCAGAGTAAAATTCATGGTAAGGTGAAGCAGCAAATATTGAATCGGGCTTTATGGCATTTTTACAACACCCCTTTAGAGGTTTCTCGAAAAGAGAGAGATGCTAAATACGTACATTATTTTTCAAATGAGATTCCTATTGTAGCTAGAGTTATTGGAGAAGATATTGCAGATATTGTTAAGTATATTTTTAGTACTTTAATCATATGTAGTCTTATTATTGTATCTGCGCCAGTAATATTGATAGCTATAGTTATTATAGGGGTTCTTTATATAGCTATAGGACGGAATTTTAATAGTAAGCAAAAAGAAGTTTGGAAAAATATACAAGAAGAAAAAGCCAAATTCTTGGAAATCCTTGAAGAAGGTATAACATCCACTCGTGATGTTATTGCTTCAAATCGTACTGATTGGGAACAAAAAAGGTTTAATACAAGTTATAATAAGTATTTCCAAAGTATGATAAATGAAGGTAAATTGAAAATCAAACAGGTTTTTTCTTTAGAGCCACTCACTGCAGTTACACAACTATTGGTACTTTGTTATGGTGGGTTTCTTGTGTTTAACGAATCCATGTCAATCGGTACATTAGTTATTATCTTTCAATTAACCTCCACTTTACTACAGTCATTTATTAAACTTTACAACTTGATTTTTATTTTCTCTGGAAAATTAGCGTCAGTGGATAACATTAGAATGTGGTTGGATACTACTTACACAAAAAGAGAGAAATCAAAACTAACTGGTGAAATAAATGAGTTGAAAATTGAGAATGTTAATTTTCACCATAATAAGGACACCAAAATTTTAAACAATATTACATTGGAAATACCTATCGGGAAAAAAGTAGCTATAGTAGGAGCAAGTGGAAGTGGAAAATCAACTATTGCCTCGTTATTAACTAAATTTTTGCATGCACAGTCGGGTAAAATAACGGTTAATGGTCATGACCTCAATGATATAGGGGATGAACAATGGAGAGAGCGGGTAAGTATCGTTTTCCAAGATGGTTATATTTTTCACGGTACAATAAGAGATAATTTGTTGATGGGACGACAAAGTAAGGACCAACAATTACAAGAAATTTGTAAAGCTGTATGCATAAATGACATGATTGAAAATCTACCAGAACAGTACGATAGCATTATTGGAGAACGTGGTGTAACCATTTCAGGGGGTGAACGACAAAGGCTGTCATTGGCACGTGCTTTAATAAAGAATCCTGAAATACTTGTTCTTGATGAATCGACCTCAGCGTTAGATGTTCATACAGAAAAGGCAATTCAAGAAAACATTGATTTAATTCGAAATGGGAAAACAACAATTATCATAGCACATCGACTGTCTACCATACGAAATGCAGATATTATATTTGTAGTAAATGAAGGCAAGGTAATTGAAAAAGGTACTCATCAGGAGCTAATTACTAGAGAAAATGTATATGCTAATCTTATAAACAATGAGTTACAGGCAAGCAATTAAGTCAATAAGAGGAGGCTGGGACAAAGTGTTTTGTCCCAGCCTCTTTTAATCAAACAAAATAATTATAAAAATTTTTAGATTTTTCACTTTATTGTAATGTGTATATATTATACAATTATGTTAAGTCCTGTAATATTACCTGTAAATTAAATGTTAAATTAATTATAGAAACCGAAAGGGTGAAGATAATTAATATTAATAATATACCTAGTATAGACATAGGTAGAATAATTGCCAGTCAGAGATTAAAGCAAAACATTACGCAGAAAGATTTGTCAAAAGGGATTTGTTCTATTACATATCTAAGTAAATTAGAAAACAATCGGATGGAGGGAAATGATGAGATAATTCACTTAATTTGTAAACGATTGCGAGTAGATTTATCTTCTATGAATAAAATTCGCGAAAACTTTAAAGAAAATATGGAGCTTTTTTATAATAGCCTAAGTGAGGATAATCAAAGCGCTATAGAAGAATTATGGCTACATTTAGTTAAGTTAAACACTGACATTCAAAATCCAAAATTAAAAACATATTTTTCTTTACTATCAGCTCGATATTACATTTATAAGCAGGATATAAAGAAAGTAAGTGAAATATTAGGGGACATTGGAAAACTCAAAAAAACTTTGACTGAAGAGCAATTGGCTTATTATCAATACTTTTCAGGTTTAAACCAATATTTAAAAGGTAACTACCAAGCGGCTGCGAATAAGGTTTTAGAAGCCTTTGTGTTATTAAAGAGTATCGGGTACAACGATTATCATCTGATTTATCATTTGGCGTTGTTAAACAGTCATATGCACAATACTACAGTAGCTATATTTTATTCGAACTCTGCGCTACAATATTTTCAAGAAGAACTTAATTATAAAAGGGTTATTGATTGTCAGATAATATTAGGAATTAATTGGACAAGGGTAGGCGAATATGAGAAGGCGCTAGAGTACTATTTAAAAGTATTAAGAGTTGGGAAAAAGTCAAATGATAGATTTTTGGTAGGGAAGATTTATCACAACATAGGGTTCTTATATCAAAAAAAGGGAGACTTATTAAACAGCATTAAGTTTTTTTCCAAAAGTCTTAAATACAAACAAGAAAGTGAGTTATCTTATTTAAACACAATCTATTACCTCGCAGATACCCATCTTTCATTACCCGATGACTGTGATAGAGCTAAATATAGAGTTGAAGAAGGTCTTAAATTATCTTTAATGTGTAATAATTCTGAATACCATATCAAGTTCAAAATGTTATATCTATTTCATTTCAATGATAATATGGATGAATATAGAGAATATTTAGAGAATGTTTGTATTCCTTTCTTTAAAGAGAAGGACGATGTAAAAGCACTTTGTGATTGCTATGTTAAGATAGGAGATTTACTGGTTAATGATAACAACTATTATAAAAAGGGAAGCTACTATTATAAAATGGCACTGAATTTAATGAAAACAAATAAACAATAAGTGAATTACTTTAAAGATTATATTGGAGGAAAATAAAATGAAAACTTTTCTAAAGAAAATGCTAGTAACTCAAATTGTATTTGCTTCCATATTAACAGTATCCTTTGTATCAAACAAAGATAAAAATGGTGTTACATTTCAGGCAGATGAAGAACATCCTGGACTAAGTCTTCCCTATTCGAATTTTACTTTGTGATAATACACACAGTAATAATACTTAAATTTGTACAGGGGTTGAGTCAGGAGATTCTATATGATGAAAAAAATATACGTAGTTAGACATTGTTCCGCAAGCGTATTTCAAGTTTCAAGATAAATCAGGTAGAGAGTTGCATTTTACAGAGAATTATGATGAAATTTTTCCATTTAATGTACATAAAAAATGTCAATAACTAACGGGTGCGTTCGCATTATAGAGTTAACCAGTTTTTACTGGTTGGCTCTTTTTGTGCGCCTGGCATGGG
>NZ_MLYQ01000128.1:0-22219 GCF_001866725.1 Bacillus sp. MUM 13 | reverse complement strand
CATCTTTCACGTAACTATAATAAATACAGTCTATTTTTCTTGTGTTATATTATCCAGCATAATTGTAAATTATACCATAAAAATCTGAGATTATGAGAATCAAAAAGACACTATGTAAATCTTTAATATAGTTCCTCCTTTATTGGCTAATTGTTTATGTATTAGATTTTTAGAAATACATTAAAGTGTTAAATATCCACTGAGAAGGCTTTAAATATTATTATCACTTTTAATTATTTGAGAGAATATTTAATTTCTTGGAGCTGACGTTGATGTTAAAAAATAAACCCATAAAATATCCTTGGGAAACTTATTATAAATTAACAACTAACTATTTTGAGAAACACGGACATATCAATTTTGATATTAACCACATAGAAAGCGGACTGTCTTGGTAGATGGTTAGCGAATCAAAGAAAAAATTATAAAAACAATCATTTGAAACAAGAACGTATTATTGCCCTTGAAAAAATTAGTATTAAGGGTGATAAAAAGAAGCCATAATGGCTTCCAACAGGGTATTAATTATAATAGTCACCAGTATCATAGTATACACCGCAATTTTTACATCTATAATGCCAACTTAGTCCACCGCCATACATAGAATTGAACCAAAAGCCATTTTCTGTGTCAAATTCATGGTTACATTTCTTTCTGCGTTCTTCCGCTTCCCTAATAAATGTGAAGTCCTCATTAATTCGTTTTGCCTCGTCTTCATTTATTAAATCAGGTTGTATCATATCTACTAATTCAGTTATTTTGGGGGAGAGTAGGTATTTTACATCAGGTTCATCAAAAAAATGCGCAATGTTTTCATGCATTGTAAATCTTTCATTATTTTCTTCTCTTTTTGATACAGCAAAATCATCAACATTATCCGTTATAAAATATATAGGTTTACAGTTCTGCTTTCTAGCAGCCTCTAAAACACTGAACAATATTAAGCAATCAGTCATTTCATTTTTCTTTTCTCCAAAGAATGGTGCTTTTTTATCAAGAGCCATCATAGCGCCCTCTGCTTTTTGTTCTATAGAAGGTTCTATATGAATGCCATCAGTAAGAATTCTTTCAATTCTTTCTATGTTTTTTCTATGTACTGTTAATAACTGCTCATAGTTATCAGTATATTTTTTAAAAATACTCTGAATAAGTTCTGAATCAGGTTGTTCAACTAATTTTGACATCTCCTGTATATTTTTTAACTTTGAATGGTAAGATTTTTTAAGTGGTTCTATAACCTTAATCTCCTTATTCCTTGAGAATTCGATTTTTACTATCTCTGGAACAATGAAAGTTATTTTTTCTTCATTAAGAAGTTGCTCAAAACTGCTTAATAAAGTGTCGTCATCGAGTTTTGCTATATTTAACCATACACAAGTGTCTAAACCTAAGTAAATCATCTTGTTACTCTCCAATTCCTTCTTTTATTTTTTTTAATTGTATTCTAATTATATCAAAATGATCATGGTTAATATCATTAATATTGGAAATCACCCAAAAACTTGGATATTTCACAAAAACATTTTAGGGAAAATTAGCAATTACACAATCTTTAAATCGTTCTATATTTGTTGCATAAAATTTTTCAAGCAAGAGTTTAAGCGAAATCATCATAATGTCACTCGGTGGTTTTTCTAAATAAATATACGATTCCTGCTAAGACTAATAAACCAAATATTAAAAACATTGACAATCTCCTTTTGTGTAATTTACAGAATCTTTACACAAGTATTAGGCTTTATCCTAAGATTTGTGTCATCGCTTTTAGTTACTGATTCCTTCGGGGATGAAGCTGCTTCGCATTCTATTCTTTATTCTTTAACTTGGACCTTAAGTACCATAGCATTTGCTATAACAGTATGTTGCTTAATTATAGGTGTATACAGAGCTTTCTTTTCAAGATAATTAACAATGCACACCATGTAGGGCTGATTTATTCAGTACTCTTTTTTATGATTTACTTTTTACCCTAAAATCCCATCACTTCTTTTAACCCGGTTATCCGGATGCTACCTGCTACATGCGCTCTAACGAAGGAAAAATTTTTTGCTGTACTCCACGTGGGTACAATGCGTATAAAATCCATAAAAAAACACCCTCGAGAGGGTGCCTTGTAACAACAAGTTAAAATTACTTCACAATTACATTAATAAAATCATAATAAAACCAAGAGTCTCTCTCAGCTTGAACAATAACTTCTAAATTCCATACATTCGAAACATTAATATCAACTTTAATCGGTAAACCACTAGATGAATTATCGTAAGATGAAATGTCATGACCATCTGCTTTAAAGATGAATCTAGCATTATATTGATCTGCATGGTCTTCAAATCCGATAAGACCACTTATGTTGTGGAATTTTCCACCTAAATTAAATGACATTGAGCCAGTTTTAAATGCACCGTTATGATAACCTTTATTATAAGTGCTTCCTGCCATTACCATAGGTTGATTCACCTTTACAATATTATTTTTTTGTAAGGTGGCAATATATCCGACATGTAACTTCCTTTTGGTTGAGTACCAAAGTACACTGTATCCGCAGATTTGTTAAAAAGCGCTTTTTCACCTAATAAATCACCAATTAGGTTCACAGGGGAGTATTTTATCCCTTTATAATCGAATACTTTTGGAACAGAAACATTGCCAAGCTGGTAATTACCACTTAAAACATTTCCCTTATCTTCTTTATTTGTTTTTATCCTTACATCCAAATATTTTATCACTCTAACCGCCTTTTTATAAAGAGTACTCAATTTACCAAATAAATTTTAGAAATCATCAATTATGAAAAAAAGCACCTTTCTTTACGTAGGATGCTCTTTGCATTTTTTTTATATCTGACCGGATTCCAATTTACTTTCTCTACTCAAAACTTTCATTTCCATTATCTACTCTTGTTAACTCCCATTCACGCTCCAAATTAATCTCTTGTTCAAACGCGCGTTCTTCTTTAGCTGCCCAATCAGCAACTGAAGAATCTTCATGTGCCTTTAATTCAGAAATTAGCCGTAAACGTTTTTGTATTATTTCTGCTCTGGATCCTGACCAGGATGTTGGTCTAAAAAAAGAAGTAAACACTTTGAGAACTTCAATTGAATCATATGCATTAGTAAACATCCTACGAGCCAAAGGAGTCCATTCTAGTAATTCAGTATCAGCATGTTTTCGAAATGGCAGTATTATTGAAGCTGCCGATGGATACCTAGTTTTAACATTTTCTTCACACCAGGCAATAATAATGTCATCTTCTACACCAGAAAAAGGATTGAATCCACCGGAAAACACTCGTCTTACTCTGTAGTCTAGTTTTTCCTCCGATAAGAAACAATCAAGGAGGGCTGTAGGCTGTGTTTTGGCAATAGAGTCTATTACGCCTTTATAATCTCCGGCGTTGATATCATAATTTTTATACGCTTTAAAAAGATTTTGACACAGCATTCTAGCCTTATCATTTGCTTCATCTCCCTTAAAACACGCCCTAATAATAACTGACATGTCATACTCCATTCGATCCGCGCGTGTATATTCTCTATCAAACTGAAAATTTAATAACAACTCTTGCGCTGCCGTTATAATAGGTTCGCTTAAGCTGTCATTCCTACCGTGAAGTCTCATATGCATAATCTCAATAGCTACTTTGTTTCCGTCTGGTTTCGAATCAATTAATTTTAACAATTCACAAAAAGAATCATCATTAATTTTTTCGTGTGTCCTTCCATATGCTATATTTCCATATTGCAAAATAGGGGCAACTCCATACTTCAGTGAATGTTTTAATCTTTCTACACCTTTCTCACTAATTTTAAAACTCGTTTGCAGCCAAGGATATATATGAGCTAATAATTCATTGGTAACAGCTAAATCTAAAAACTGCTCTGCAAGATCTCCATCCATTTGAGATGCTGCCCTTAGAACTCCACGAAGTATTTGGTAATTCCGACTTTTCTCATCAATCAATGATAATTGTGACAGCATGTCCTGCCAGAGTTGTTCAAGGTTTTCGCAACCTTCCGCAAGTCCTTCTCCAAAATAAGTTATTCTAGGACTGTCAGTACTTAGAAGATCGGGTAATAATTTTCGGAAAATTTGTTCATCAGCTGCAACTTCTCGACCAAGAAAACGAGTGTATTGCTCCACCTTCGTAAATTCGTCGACATCTTCGTCTTGGTTGCCTATGTCAACTGTATCAATCACATCAAAAGAACCCTTATACTGAGTAAGAGCATAAAGTCTTGCCCGTTCAATTAGCGCCATCGGTTCAAGGATTTTTCCTATGTTATATAAGCGCTGTATGACCTCTGCATCCATTTCCGCACCATCGAATCTAATAGTTGCCTTAACAGCCACCCAACCTTCCTTCCAATTACCTGCTTTAACAAGTGAAATCGAAGCGACTTCTAATTCGTTATACATTTGAGCCTTAACCCATAGCCCCCTGAATTTATCTGCTAAAAGAGCTTTTGATTTAGAAGAATATGAAACTTCACCCAAAGATATGGATACAGCATATTCAATGAACAACTTATACCATTCCTCTATTTCAGTTCTATTTCTTGGCAAGTACCCATGATTTCTTGAACGAGCACCAAATTCATAGTCATTATAAGAATTAAAATGCCAAGATTCTAAAGCTGAACTTAACAATGAATGACCAAGTTCTATTTCATCGTCTTTCCCGGTTTCAATTAAATTGGAAATGATATCAAGTCTTTGTGTTGCAGTGGCATGTGTTCCGGAATATTGTAAATAAAAAAGAGGCTTTAGTCTGAACCTGATAGAATTATAGTTTTCACTAGGGTGCTCAGAGAGGGCGAAGCGACATAGTAATTTCACCGAACGACTAAAAAGTTCCTTATCATATGCCATAGAGCATAGAAGCCTAGTTATGACATCGAAGTGTTCATTTTCGCGTGAAAAGAATGTAAGAGCGCTGTCTTTGATTGTAACCCTTTCAATAGCAGACAAGGTTAATTCAGGATTTACAGGTGCAATATTTTTTAACAGAGTTATTCCTATTTCATCTAATTCACTCACGTTACCCAGCAAACCATTTTCCGACAACCAGTTTCTGGATATTTCTATAGCTTCAGCAGATTCATGCAAATAACTAAGTCGTCTGGAAAAGGATGTCAGAAGTCGAGAACATCCTCCATTTATAAAAACATTTAAAATATTTACAAGTGGAATGTTTTCAAGAGCACGAATAGCGAGTTTATTAGCTAACGCGTGAGGTAACAGAGCTCTCCATTTACTTCTTTTTTGCACAAGTTCACGACGTTCCAAATCTTTAACATTCCCATATAAATCTGTAATATTCTCCCTAATTAAGGAACCGAGAAGCCTTAGTTCATCATTAGCATCTTCAAAAGTAAAATCAAATGAGTAAACAAGGGAACAAACTTCAGCAACTCTTAGCAAGTCTGGATTGTCACTATTTCTTTGCTTAAAAAGCCTAGAAAAAAGATCTTCATCCCTCAAATTACCTAGATTTTCTCCTCTTCGAATAGTATTGGCTAATGCAATCGCAATGCGAGCATTTCCACCAGAGAAGGATGCAATAGTCCGACTATCGACTCCGCTGACATAGGGAAAACGTGATATTATCAACCGCTCAATTAAATGATCAGAAGCAGGTTCTAAATGGTAAACGTCGGTCTCCTCAGGGAGGTCATCCCTAACATCATATTCAACAGTGATTAGACTGACTAAACTGTCAGGTGCAGTGCACAAGGAAGTTAACCGCTTATGTAATTCCGGCTGGCAATTATCAATAACAAGGACAGCAGGCATTTCTTGAGCAATAATACGTTCAACAAAGCTCCGAGGCTCAGGACTAGGACTATCACTCATTTCAGCATAAAAAACTTGTGTCTGATTTAGCGGATTTTCACCAATATGTTCATCGAACAATGCTTGAACAAATCTAGTTTTTCCAACACCAGAAAGCCCAACTAAACGAACAGATGACCCAGGTTTTCGTAAAATGGTACGAATTTCATTTATACCATCCATTGCAGAGAAACCATCCAAGTAGAGATTCGCACTATTGTGTAATCGTACATGCTCATCCAATATATATTGCTCATCAGCATCAGTATGGGAGTGTGCCCAGTAACCATATGCTCTCCACCCCTGAACTGGTCGTCCTATTTTATCTCTTACCCATAGTACAAGCGAGGGATGTGTGCGTACCCAACCCGCAACTCGTTCCCTATCATAAAAATCAACTTTATAATCAGACAAATTTGTAGTGTCAGATAATGCTTCAACCATTGCCTTTTTACGATCAGATAGTGCACCATCTGCAGTAGACCCTTGACTACTTACAATGATATAAGCCCCTCCTGAATCAATTAAATCTTTTATAACTGGCCTTAATTGCCCCCTAGGTCTCATCTCACTACTAATCGCACCCCGAGGCATATCAGGTTTTTTAACTTGAAAACCAGTCTTTGATCTCGGTATAAAACCATCAGATGACAAGTCCGTTGAAACTTCTACCCTGACATCAAGGCCGCCATCTGCAGCATTTTGATGTCCTCCCCATGTAACACCCGCAGTGGGAATACCTGCAGCACGTAGGTCTGCTTCACACAAAAGCCCTATGAGCGACCTTAGATCTGTATCACTCAATTCTTTAATATCAGCACCAGTAATTTCAAGCATTTTACCCTCCTTTATCCCTTCCGTAATTCTACTCTTCATACATTATTCGATAAATATTGCTAAACACCCTCTTTAAAGTTACAAAGACCATGTTCTTATTTAACTGCCTTTATTATTAGACACAAAGAAGAGCTGCAGGTAAGTTTTTTTGGTAACGCAGTCAGTTGGCCACGGATCGGTATCATTGCTCTTGCTTCCATTACTTCTGGTTACATGAGTATAAGATATTTCCTTTACGTGTACATTTGGGACCTGGGAATTTCCCCTTGTTGAATTCTCCACACATTAAGTGATAATAGAAATTGTCATACTTGCGATTTTCAAAAATTCAGTGTTAGTTATATGGACGGGCACCTTCTCATGAATTATATAATCGAAAAGGCAAAGGCAGTTACAAAAAAATATTCAAGGCTAAAAATGAAGGGTTGAGGTACCTGTAGCCTCCCATGCGAAATGCTGCAATCAACAAAGTTGCATTAGCTGATTGCAAAGCCTTAATTGTATCGCCTGTAAATTGCTCTTTTTATCTAAATCTTGTAAAATTTAGTTTTTATTGACGTCATCTAAAATTCACAAATCCTTCCTTTAAACATCTTCACATTTCTTTAGTATAAAGGCATAAATTTATAGTCCTTTTGGCTGGAATTAATGTATAATTTATCCATAAAGGAGGGGTTATTTGAAAAAAATAATATCTTTAGTAGCTGCTGCAGCCATTTTTACCAGTGGCATAGTTACCATAGTACCGAAGCAGGCAAATGCAACACCAAGCATGTATAAAAGCTGCAAATTGTTTAACAGCCATTATTCAAAAGGTGTTGCAAAATCCGCCCATACGAAAAATAAAGTGATTAGCCGTAAAACGAAAAAAGTATCGTATAAGACGATGTCTAAAGGCACCAAAATTTCATTAACAATCTATAAAAATGCTATGAAATACAATCATGATTTAGATCGTGACAAAGATGGGATAGCTTGTGAAAGATAGCCAATCATTTATAATATAATTTCTTTAATTTTGAAAGCGTGCAAAGCATCTATTGAGACTCTGCACGCTTTTTATTAACTCAAGAGACCGTGCCTAACTAATACTCGGTTTATGTTTAGGCTCCACAATATTTAATTCAGGAGATTTTCTGAATCAAACTCATAATCCAGCTTATACTTTTTAGCGGTGTTTTGAAGGACGTATTACCATGTCTTTTTGAAGGCTTTTAATCATTCGCTCAGCCATTTTCCAAATAAAAGAATTGGTGATAAAAGTCGGATAGTATCCCATTCTTTCTCGTATGAGGTTCTCTAAAACAAAACATTTCCGTGTCATTTTTTCATATTCGATAAACGTATATTGTTCCCCTTCCCTATATTCAAGGGCACCTTGTTTTATAGCCTGAACAAAAATGTATCTCTGCTTATAGAGATTTGCTCGTTCCTTTCTGGCTAATTTCAACAGCAATACAAGCTCGATTATAGAAAAGCGCATAATTTCCCTGGTACTTTTAGATAAATCTTGTACAGTGGGCTGTAATTCAGGAAGAAAATCCTTACGTTTCCCCTTTTCCTGAATATCCTCCCTTGGTATTCCCAGTTCACAGAAATCACAATAGTAAGAGGAGAGCAAATGCTTTATCCCGCTTCCGCAATAAGGACATGTTTTCATACACCTTCACCTTTCTTTTATCAAATTCGTCTTCTTAAAACGAGCTGTTTTTACGTATTATATCCCTTCATTATAGAACGTACGTTCCTAAAAGTGAAGCGTAGAATGTCTCCCTATTACTATCTGGCAACTTCAGAGAAAGGGAATAGCAGAAAAGCCTTTTAAAACATCGTTTGTCGAGGATGGTAAGCGAAGGGAAGACTTTCATAACAGCAATTAATCAATATAGAAAGATGCTTAAACATAAAAAAGACTGCATTTAGGACAGTCAACAAAGTAGAAATCAGAGATTGCTATGACTATAGTGGAAGCATGCACCGACATCAAAAATTGTTTTACCCCCACAATAATCCCCCTAAATAAAAATAAGAGGACACTAAACGAAAGCATTAGCGTTCATTTAGTGTCCTCTAGGTGTCTAGTAGAAAAAACTTATAAGAATTCATCAATATTGAATATTGAGTTTTTCGTGTTCTAAACAACAAATAAACTACTCATAGTGCCATTAAGTATCCTTTCCTTTCGATTGATGAAGGCCCTTCCGGTGGATTCTTTAGAGATGGAAAACAAGTACATTGGTGAAAATATGCTCATTAACTTACGAATTTGTAAGGGTCCCTTAGTTTAATATGCTTTCCATGTGTTCACATTAACCAATTGTATAATAAGAAGTAAATAACAAAAAAAGGATATCCCCTGTTACTTTATTTTAAATGTAGAAACCGACTCATTTAACTCTTCCGCTAAATTAGCCAATGATTGTGATGTTGCCGCAGTTTGTTCGCTTGCTGCCGCCGATTCTTCACTAGCACCTGCTATACTCTCAACTGCTTTCATAGCCTCGGCGGATTGTGCAGACTGCATTGCACCAGCTGAAGCAATGTTTTCAATTGACCTCATAACTTCTATTGACTGCGCTGACTGTTTATCACTTGCTGATTGTATTTCTGCTACTTTTGCAGAAACCTGACCAACCATATTTGCGATTGTGTTGAATGCCATCCCAGTTTTATGAGAGTTATCTACCTCTTCTTTTACTGCTTTAACACTGCTTTTTGTGCTGTACTGAATATCTTTTATAATTTCTGAAATTTCCTTCGTTGCCTCGCTGCTTTTTTCTGCAAGCTGACGTACCTCATCTGCTACAACGGCGAAACCTTTGCCTTTTTCACCTGCACGTGCTGCTTCGATTGCTGCGTTTAACGCCAGCAGATTTGTCTGACTGGAAATACCGTCTATTACCTTGATAATATCGCCAATCTTGTTTGCATCAGTTTCAAGCAGAAACATCTTCTCACTTACCCTTACCATTCCATCAATAGAAGTCTTAACAACTACGCTGCCATTTTCTGATTGCTCGGCTAGAGCCTCTCCTATTATTGCAGTTTCTTTTGCCTTCTTAGCATCTGAGTCTAATCAAATCAAGAAGAAGCGTGTTCAGAAAAGGACGAGTTTTGGAACAAATAATAAAATGTGTGCTTTTTTAACGTTGCTCAGCAATTGGGTAAGGGAGGTAATCAGATGGTTCATCTCGAAATTGTAAGTTATGCCAGAACAACATGCCTCAAATGAATATTGACCAAAGGGATTATCTATTAAAAGGGATAAGATTGGAGGGAATAGAAAATGGATGTAAGGACACTTTTGTTACAACAATGGGCAAGCTGCTTAGATAAAGAAGACTGGTTTCCACCACTTGAAAAAGTACTAGAGAATATTACTTTGGAACAGGCAATTTGGAAACCAGTTGAAGGGGCACATTCCATCTGGGAATTAGTTTGTCATTTACTTTTCTATGAAAAGAGAATTCTGTTACGCTTTCTAGGTGAAACAACAAATGAACCAAAGGCAGAAAATAATGACGCTACATATCGATTACCAACTGAGACCTTTCAAAATTGGAAGGAAACAAAACAAGAATACTTTTCTGTTCATCGTGAACTTGAAAAAATACTAGCAAAATCAAAACTAGAAGATTTGTATAGACCGATTCCTGATGACAATCCATTAGTGCTTGAACTGAAGAGTTTAGTAATGCACGACGCATATCATATTGGGCAAATTGTATTCCTTAGTAAAATGCAAGGAGCTTGGGCAGGGAAACGCAGCTTTTAAAAAGTTTTATTAGCTTTACAGTCATTCCACTATAGAGCACTATTCCGAAGTGAGGATAAAAGTCCAATTTCTTAATTTTAATATTGAGAAATTGGACTTTTTATATTTATTTATAGTGCAAAATATCGCTTGAAAAAGGTGCAAAATAACTCCTAAAGTGACAGTATATTATTTTGATAATTTGAAAAAATCTTTTATTGGCATTTCAGTATTTTTACATGTTAATATTTCCCTATCCATTTTATATACAACCAGTAATGGAAATCCAACAAAAAGAAGACGATTAAATTGTTTTATCCAACTTTTACAGATTCAAGAATAAAGGAAATTCACATTATCAAAGATAACAATTTCTGTGAATGTGGTTTTAAGCACAAAACCTATTACTTATTTACACGAAAAGATTTAAGGAACATTAAATTTAAGGAACTAAATGACATATCTTGTGAAGCCTGTAAAATCGCTTTTTTAAACAGTAATCAACATGAATCTATTCCTCTTACTGCTAACAACTTCAGCCAGGAAAACCCTTTCCATCAAGCTCCTAACTGACTCATCAAACGTTTTCTGTCTTATTTAATTTGTGCTTTTAGCTTTTCAAAGACTGCAATTTGTTTTTGGACCGCTAATTTGTTTAACGTTAGTGGGAGTCATACGTTGTTTTCCCTTCAAAAACTACTTTAAGCTGTACAGCCTAATAAGCACGAATCATCGATTCTTTACTAAAAATGTGGTCAATCCAGCCATAACTAGCTTTTATCAGAGGCCTGTTGGACAAAATGATCTGATTTTTATTTATAAAAATAAAAAATTTATTCCCCTTCAATGATTCAGTCCTATATGCAGACATTTTGTTAAATCACAATCTGATGTCTGTGATAAACTTTATTTATTCTACCGAGGTAAATTTTAAAATATATTAAATAATTGATTAGTTTAAAGTATTTAGCTTCATAAGCGTCAAAATGCCATCCTTCAACTTCGAACTATGTTGTCCCATTAATTTCTCCTTAAACTCCGCGTTACAGAACCCAAAATATTTTTAAGATTGAGATTTATGTAGGAAGCATCTTTATATTTTTCTATCATGGAGTTTACGCAAAATAATTAAAAACTAGTCTAATTTAGACTAGTTTTAATTATTATCTAACCTTAACAGAGACCAGCTTTACCCCCGCTTTTTTAGCCTGGGTGACGGCCTTTTTTAATTTCTCCGATACAGCTTTATTCTGTTTTTTATTCGACATCATCTTTCATCCTTCCTCACTTCAAATAGGTATTACCTAATATCTCCAACATTCTAGGAAAATATACATCAAGGAAGCACCTCCCCCCTCTCCTCTCTATTTATCTAAAAAACAAGGAAAAGTGGAAAAGTGACCATGATTTAATCCTCTAATTAAAGCGCGAGGGAGGCAGGGAATGAGAAGGTAATGGAAGCAGAAAACATCTTTTCATTTTAAAAAATTATTTCTAGATTATATTAAGGAACAAATCCTTTTCTTAATACGACAATCTTTGTTTTTCCTCTGAGATAATTTTCTATTGCGTATAGGACGTCCCAATAAAAGATGGGTCATCATTTATTCAAAACGCCTATATAAAGAAGAGGGCAGCTGTAAATAGCCGCCCTCCGTTAATTCCGCTCCTGCAATTTTTATTTTTTATTCAGCCAAACCTTCATTTTTTCCAGGCTTTCCGTGTAAGGCCGTTTAATTAAATTTCTTTCATAACGGGACAAGGTGCTATGTGAGATCCCCATCTCTTTCGCGGCCTCCAATATACTGACCCCGCGAATGTTCCTTTCCTGGCTGACGCTTTCAGGTGACACCTCTTTTTCAGCTGCTTCAGTAGCTGCAGCAGCCTCCTTTTCAGTCATTCCCTTGAAAAACTCCGATAGATTTAACGTGTCATAATCCGGTTCTTCAATGAATGTTAACCCATTAAAATCCTGCAAGCCTGTAATTTCTGATGGAGGGAGGATTTGGACCCTTGCCTTCAGCCAGGTATTCGCGAACCAGTTCCGTTCTTGTTCAATCCTCTGCTCAATACCAGTTTCTTTATAGCTCCATTCTTTGATTACTCCATCTTTTTGAAGGGTATCCAGGATTTCTTCAAATTGCTCTTTTATCCTGGATCCATAACGGGGGTTCACATCCAGATCCATTACCTTCAGAAGACCCTTGTCCCCTCCTATGTGGTAAGCCCTTAAATAGTCGCCGGTCTTTTGGCGAATCCGCCACTGCCAGGATAAATAACGGGACAGCCGTTTATGATACTTCTGCTTGGTCGGGTGGTACTGCAGAGTTTTGAGTGCTAACATCCCGCTGCTCTTTTGTGATCCGTACAGGAAGTTTGCCAGTAATTCCCCCGGGCGGATACTGCATTCGTAAATCCCGATAGGATTGCTGCCCCTGTATGCCACGGTCACGCTATCCACGACGAAAAGCGGGTTGAACTGCACCTGGCCGATTTCTTCAAAGCTTTCCTGATCTTCATTGATGAACCTGAGGTTCTCCCGTTCTATCCGGATCCATATGGTCGTAAGGGCTGCAAGGCGCTTCATGATATCGTCCCGTTCTTTTTTTCGGTAAGACGTCTGGAAACCGTCAGGCTCTTCGCTTCTACCCTGTACCTGCCTTAAATTCAAGGCATCATCCGTATGAAAATGAATCATCTGATCTTTATGCGTTGCCTGCTGCATCCATAGGATGGACACGATATCAAATATATCTGCAGTCAAGTCATCCATGGACGTAAGGGCCTGTGAGGTGAGGTTTTTCCATTGCTCGATTGAAGCATTGGATTTAATTTTCAAATTTTCATTCTCAGCCCTGACCTGGGCGGTGGCTTCAATTGCCCTTTCCGCTATTACCGCGGTGGGGACTGCCGTTGAAAGATCAAACTCATTTTTGCTGATGGTTTCTCTAAGCCTATGAAACAATAATGCGGAACCGGACTCGGCAAAGCTTTGGTTCAGCAAATTATTAATGACTTCCCTATTGTTTGTCTTTAAAGAATAAGGTGCCTGATCTTCCCTAATATCTCTTATGTATGGCAGGACAAAACCCCTTATTTCTTCGCTGTATGTATAGATCCATTCATCCAATTTCTCTATTTCAAGATGATGATCCTTGACGATGCGGTCGATCACTACAAAAAATGCCTTAAGAGACTGGCACGGCTGATAATCAGCTTGATTAGCCAGCAGATTGTTCATATCTATTGTCCATTCTACAAACAATTGGGGAAAGTCTTTAAATATAGTCTTTGTAAAATCCATGAATCTCCGCTGCAATGTATTTAGTTCAGACATTAGCTTTCACCCAAACCTTCCGTGCTTTTCTCACTGTATTTTAAATGCTGTACAGTGTAACGATGCAAATATAAATGAAAATATTCAGAGCCTAATAATCCATAATCATGCAGAAGGCTCATCCATTCAAAGGAAAGAAACTGAACAAGAAATTCATTTTCCTCGATGGCAATCTCAAGCTCCTCTATATCCTCTTTTTTAAAAAGCCGAGATGCCTCCACCTGTTCTTTTATTTCTTGGGGTGAAAAATCTGTTTTTTTACGTTTTTGATTAAGCTTACATTCATACACAGCTTGCCCGTCGTAATAGTATATGCGTACCTTTAGCTCCTTGCCTTCCTTATACTGTTCTATTTGATTTCGAAACCAGATGGGACCGCTTGACAGGTTTACCACTGGTGCAGGAAGCACCCCCCTTAAATGGTATGTGGAAACCTTTCTCCGATCCCAGCCCAGAATATCCCCTGCTTCTGAAACACCCACTAAGAAACTCATACTATTCCCCTTGATTTTCATATGTCTTATGAACAGTATGAAGGAAAAATGTTGTAATTGTCAACACTTTCAAAGTTTGGGAATCCTACAGGAAACTTGCACAAAATTATTGAATTTGACGTTTCCTTTCACAACTTGCACAAAGGATTTTATTTTTGACGTTTGCTATCACAATGTGCACAGAAAATTCGCATGGAAGAAATACATTGAATAACAAATAATTTTTATGACAGGCTGCCAAATAGTGATTTTCGGTTACCATTTGCATATACCCCTTAATACTTGATAGGTTCAGCTTGTTTTATGCTGTAGTTTATGCCATTCGAATGTTTCGTAAAAAGACAGCTATTCATAGGTTAAAAAAGTTGCACAGCTTACACAAAGCTTTGACGTTTCCTTTCACAATCCGCAAACCATTTATTGGTAGCCATATTAATTATTCCTTCTATCAATTATATCAAGGCGGCCTTTTATAAATTGGATTAAATTAAGCTGTATCCTATGTAACTGTCTGTTTTAAAAATTTCCATGCCTTTTCCTCCAATGCGGGCTCCATTTTGATTTGTTTCCTTTATAGATAATTTTATCCTTTTAAATTTATTAAAAGAATAAGCCAAACTCCTTCTTCATAAAAAGCTGCACATATAAAATCAGAAAATGACGTTTCCTTTCACATCGTGCACAAACCCACGCCATTCATGTAGGAAAGTATTTTTTATACAACCTGCACACCACAATCAATAAGTGCGCTTTCTCTCACAATGTGCACAATTAGGATGAGTAAGGACCAGGTATTGTATTGTGCAACAGCACTTTCCCTAATATTTAGGCATTGAATGTTAAATGACGTTTCCTCTCACACAAACTTGCACAGCTTTTACAGTAAATTAGCCCTCTTTTTCTGTGCGGTATCATGTATGAACCGCTAAGAATGCTGATATAACAGTGTTTTTGTCGCATAACGGCCTTTATTGACAGTGACGTTAGCTCTCACATTATGCACAAAACGTCAAAATTAATGACGTTTCCTCTCACATAAACTTTTTTTACTTTTTTTATGAACCCTTGTCCCCCAAGGGATTGAGCCTTATTGTGCAACTTTGAAAAACCCTTAATAAAGAGCCTGACTCCCGTAAAAACCATTTTGCTATAATTCTAACTAGCATAATTGGCGAGAGGAGGGTAAAGAATGAGTGAGTCTAACATAAAAATCGATGGTTTCCGTATGCACCATGCCATACTGGAGGAATTCCGTTTTCTAAGGGATCAGTCATTTGAACGCCCTTCTGCTTCTGCTTATGTAGTTTACATGACAATGCTAAAGCAAATGCATATTGAACAGAATCAGCGTGGTGTAATTAAAGAATACAATCTGGCCTATTGGGCCAGAACTCTGGGCATTTCCTATTCTACCCTTTGGGGAGGGAAACGCTACTTAGAAAATCACCACTTTGTTAAAGAAGAGATTATTGAAGGGCTGCCTGTCCTTGTTTTAAAGGATGTTGAGAAATATAACACCCCCGAGCAAAACGGAGGTGTGCTAAACTACCTTATCATCCCCCATGCCTTATTCGAGACCAATATCCTAGCTGAGTTTGTCCGTACGTCAAACCCTGAAGGCATCGAGCTCCTTTTTTCCCTTCTCAATCAGTTCAGGACCGGCATGTCTTACAGCAAGTCCGGAGAAGTGAAACAAATCAGGCAAGAACGAAATATGAAGACATTAAAAACACAATTGAACAAGAATGCCAAAGGGGTCCGAAAAATTTTAAGTGTTTTGGAGGCTCTTTTTTCCGTTGAATCAACAGGTCTCGAAATGCGCGGCAAACAGATTTGGATCAGGAAAATCTATTTTTCCTTAAAACCTGAATGTGTAGCTGAAAACAGCGATGAGTTCAATGTGAATCCCTTAATGGCTAAGCTCTCCAAAGAACTGAGTTATTTTCTGGATGGCCACCATATAAAATATAAGCCCCGAGACCAGATTGATGTCATGATTTCCTTTAAACAGGAAGTTATGAAACATTTGAATTATCTTATGGATGAAGATCAGGAAAAGTATTCAGTAAGGGATACATTCATGAAAAAGTTCTTCCTGGAGAGCATCGATCAAATTTCATTCCATATTGAATCTGAAAAACAGAGAACCGGCTCCTTCCAGTTTTATTCAATCGGTGCTTTCTTCAGGACCGTTTTCAGGAAACACCTGCCGGCAGCCTTAGAAAACATTCCATATGGACTTATCCATGAAGCGAAAATGAGGGAATTCTTTCATACAGGCCAATCCCCTTCTTTAGCTGGAATTGGTATATAACAAAGCAAGCCTTGTAAAAAAAGATATTTTTACAAGGCTATTGGTGTTTCCTGAGATTTGATAACATTCCAGTTTACAGGCTTTACAGCTTGCATTCCAGCCCCTAAAACTTTCAAAAACCGTATAATGCGTAAAGTATTATTTTTTTGTCTTTTTTTATATCGAATATGTTCTTGTGTATAAGTGGAAAAGGCTACAGCTTACCTGTGGTTTTGTGATTACTTCAAATAAAAAATTGTTCAAAAGTTGATATAATGTTTTGTTGAATGTGAATTCGTGGAAACTTTGTTTATTCCATTCTTTCGATTAGGAGGAAAACCTTATATATCAAGGAACTGAAAGGTATTTTGACTTAGACCTTATTATTTATGGGTTTTTTATTAAAGATGTATAGTCTTATAAATAATGAATTATTTACGAAATTTGATTTCTTACGAAGGAAAAAATGAGTATAAAACATCTCTGTACATCTGTAGGTAAATAAAAATAACTTCCCCCTATAAACTTGCACATAGTTCTAAATTTTTGACGTTTCCTTTCACAATATGCACAGATCACTAAAAAATAGAAAAGCTCACCATCATTTAGGCGGATATGTATAAATTTTTTTCTAATGCCTTAATCGGCATATAATTTGTTTCTGCAAATGAAGACTTAAGATTTTTCCTTTTTATGACTCTGTTAAATACTACTACCGTTTTTTCTTTTAACTTAAGGTGTGCTTTGATGCACCATAACAGCAGCAGTTATCTTGCCTTGCTGCATGCATTGCTGGCATAGATAATTCTCTCTCATCAGTGCCAGTTACCTTACTCTGTACCATGGCTTGCTCTTATAAAAGGACCTTGCCTACTGGTCGCGCTTGTACTTGTCATAGTGCTGATGGCTGTTCATTGTACATTCCTTCTGCGCTCTCTGTTATATAAGTCTGTTAGTGCCTCGGCTATTTCTTTACCATTGACCGATTTAAACTTAATTTGGCTCAAAGTAATTCACCCTCCTCTAAATAAAAAAGCGTCCGATTAATCGGACGCTTCTTCTTTGCCATTCACTATACGTTTTTAAAGGTTGGAATAAGTGTGCAAAAGGAGATATTTTCCTGTAAGGCTATAAAATATTTTAAAAATCAGTTAAGATGTATCTAACAAATTATGCAAGGAGCAATAAATGATAAAGAAACTATTTACATTAAGGACCACATACTTGTTTGTCTTTTGCATTATTGATGTATTAATATATCAATTACTTTTAGTCAACATCCCGGCTCCAACAAATCTAGTATATGGTTTAGGAGATATTCAGTATAGGATTTGTTTTTCATTTATAACAAGCTATATCTTCTATGTTTTAATGACTTTTTTGCCAAAAGAAAATGATAAAAAGAATGTTTATAGTTACGTTGAACCTAAAAAAGATAAACTGGTAGAATCCAGTAACACATTCTTTGGTCTACTGGTTGAACATGTAACAAACTATAAATCAACGGATCCGAAAATGAATGCTTTACACAAGATGTTATTTTATAAGAGAGAATTAGATCCAAATAACTTGAGTCAACAGGACATTGAAGACATTTGTCATTTAATACAATCCGGTACCCTCTCACCAATACATAAATATTCTTTAAAAGAATTTGTGCGAGCTACCTGGGGAGAATTTCTACAAACACATGCTGATTCAGTAAAGGATCAAATTTCGGATATATTTGTTTTAATGCCTCACTTAAACACAAAGCATATCAAATTGTTAACAGATATCAATGATTCTGAATTTATTAGAATTTGCCACCTTGGAAAGATTTTTGATTTACTAGAAACTGAACCTGATATTTATGTTTTAAAAAATCCTCTTTATGACTATTATCAACTAATATTTAATTTAAAAACTGAATGGTAGGAGTCCTGACGGCAACCTAAAAGATTGCCGTATTTTATCTCCTCCTCACAGCTCCATTTACTCGCTTGTAGGTATCCCGATTAGTTCTCATCAGTTCATGCCAGTTCACATTCTCCTGTTTCTTTTTCTTACGCCTTCTCTGCTTATTCTTTGCCTTGCTGATTTATTTCTGCTTTTGTTCTTCTGAAAAATAATCACCAACTCTCATACACTCACGCTCTCTTTAAAATTATTTTCAACCTAGCAATTGGATTTGCTAGATAGTTTTCTTTATTGTTTTCTTTAGGAAACTCGCTCTAATGAAGGGAAAATTTTTGCTGTACTCCAAGTGGGTACACGACTGTACTTCACGTAGGTACAAAGTATATAAATCCATAAAAAAAACACCCTCGAAAGGATGCCCTAATGTTTATTCATCTTTACCATCACCATAATTTGGTGGTGGATATTTCATGCCTCCAAAAATCTTTTCCCTCTGATCTGAAAACGGGATGCTTGGATTATATAAATCGGATCTAATCTAGTTTTGTTCTTCTTCAAGACGTTCATCAATATTTATTTCATTCTTGTTTCTCATTCTTTTGAGGATATCTTCATATTCACTTCGTTCTGCATGTGATAAGTTTTGTTTATAGGCTTCAAGAGCTGCAAGTTCAAATGCCCTATACATTTCTTCAATACGCTTATCGCTAAAATAATGGGATGTTACTTCTTTCCATACAGTTAATTCCTCATTAACTAAATTGACATAAACTGCACTTTTCATATGTTCAGCTTTTTCTTTAAGATCAGTTATTAATTCATTTGGTGCACCTTCACCGAAACCTTCAATATTTTCCACCATTTCAAGGTTTCCAGCGATACTTTTTTCTCGGTTAGCAACTTGATTTGTAAAGTATTTATTTACTTCAGATAAAACACCCATAACTAAAAATTCTTCAGTTATATGTTCCTTAGACATTAATTCTTTTATTCTGCTTTCCAAGTAAAATAAAGGGCCTTTTATATAATCGCTGGTACGAAGATTAGTTCCTCCAATTTTAAGTAAAGGAACAGCCAAAAGATTGCCTAATGATGTTTTCTCTTCGACTGTTATTTTTGAATCCCATTCTTTTAATGAATCTAACAAACTCTCAAGATACACTATTTCATCCCCTTTCACTTACATTTTCGACAAAAGGGGGGGATTTCCTTCTTTATCCATAAAAAGACGACACCGTGTAAGTGCCGTCCTTTTCTTTATTCTCGATGGCATAAATTTAACAGGTCTGGAACCATACAGCACAACTTTTTGCCGTATTTTGTCTGTAATATTTCAGAAAATTTTTAGGAGCATAAAATACAGAAATAAACGAATCTTATTGTCCCATCAGTTTATTTCCTTCTTTTATAAACTTTATCTGCATTTTCAAAAAGAGCCAGTACAGCTTCAGTAACCGCATTGTTACTGTCATTATTTATTCCAAATGCTGCTTTATCATCGTCACGCCAAAATGATGCCTTAACCACGACTTTTCCAGTTCCAGTTTCAACGGCATCCACATCAATAAATCGTTCATCAATTATTAGAAAGCTTCTTTTCTTCATTACAATCCCCCTTTTTATAAGGAGATTTGACAAAATGGATATTATTTCCTATATATCATGAAAAAACACCCTCGAAAGGATGCTAATTAAAATTCAAGATATATATTCAACAAACGACGGAATGCGTAAGAGCCCAACCTTTGTATAGTTTCTAAATTTTACAGGACATTTAATTTTCGGATCCAGATAGATGAACTTCTCATTCTCTTCCTGGATATAATTCTGATACATGCTATAGAACTGCTTTCTAGCTTCAGGTACCATAAACTTCATAAGGCCAGCTGCTTTAACGCGGCCTTCATCCACCACACCCAGCAGCACCCCAAATTCATCTTTCCTGAACCCAGTAATGTAAGCATCGGCATATTGGTAATTAATGACCTTCAGCCAATCATGTGAGCGTTTGTTGATCGGGTACTTGGAGTATGCCTTCTTCTGTACAATTCCTTCGAGCCCTTGCTGTTTGACTAACTCAAAATATGCTGAAGCATTACCGACCATCCACTGTGTATATCCTATATGGTCTGATGTCTCCAAAATGGATTATAGCAGCTCTTTTCTTTCGAGCAAGGATAATAGGGTTACCTTATCACCTTTATAGTAAATAACGTCAAATACACAGTAAAAAATCTTATGTAATGACCGTTTAGATTGAAACCTTTCCATCATTGCCTCAAAGTCAGGCTTGCCATCCTGATCACTGACGATAATCTCCCCATCAGGATTGTGCCATCAGGAATATCGACATGCAGCAGCTCAGGAAACTTACTGGTGACCTCGTTATTATGCCGTGTATATAACTTTATCAATTTATTAAACTTGGAAAGCGTTAATCGGATGCCGTTCAATTTTAATTCAGTGATGTAATTATTATCCTCAAAAGGAGTTTCTGACTTGTGCAAAAGCATTGGTGATATATGCACCTTTTTCACCTCTGCATAATAGTAGCACAAAAGGCCTATATTAATTGGTCTTATGGAACATGTAAGTTTTACCTTTATATAATAAAAAGCATCCTGGACGGATGCTTAATTTAAATTTAAAAGTACATCGGATACTGCATGCCCCCATTTAGGGTCGGTTACTACTTTAGAAAAACCCTTTAACAAAGCAGTTTCCCCTATTTCATATAGTTTACTTGCAAATCCTTTTAATTTTGATTGAGAAGGTTCAGATTTGTTAATTTCCTCTTGTAACTCACTAGCTACTTGCTCAACCTCAGCCATTCTTTCTTCTGGTGCTGCCTTTTGTTTTCTTACCTCATCCATAATCTTATTTACTATGTTTTCATAGCGTACAGTTTGCTGTATATTATGACCTATTGCAACAGCACCACCCTTCTCTGTAGTTATATTTCCATAATTGAAAATTTGCAATGCGGAACTAGAAATATTTTCCTTCCCTTCAACTTCATCCTCAATTAAATCTTGAAGGCGATCAAGTAATTCCCTCAAACATGGTCTGGCTATCTCTCTGAGGAATTGCTGAATATTATCTTCATACCTTTTATGTTTATATATTCTATGACTCAAATCATCCAGATGAGTTTTACCTTTAGAAACAAGATCAAAGATTTGTACAACATATGCTAACTGTTCATCTATTTCCACTGGTAATCTCAACTCTGAAATCCAAAATCCATTAAAAGAAGAATAATGGATGGAATCAAAGTCCAGTGGGATTTCTAGGAGAGGGGCAACGATATAGTTAAGTACTCTATCCTTGTAAATTACATCAACAAATCTCTCGATTCTTGCTTTGTAGGAGCTATATCCTGAGCTTAGGATATCTTGTGCAGCATTATCCAATGTTCTTATAGCTCTTTTTACTTCTTTTTCCGTAAAATTGGTCATAAATATTCTCCTTTCAGCTTCTCCATTTGTGTAGATTCGCTATAAAAGGACAATATCCTGCTTTATCAATCAAGAATATTCATTTAAGAAAATGGGTCTCCCTTAATCAATTCCGATGCTATAAATTTATCAGGTTTTAAATCGAGCAACATATGATTTTTTTCTAATCTTTTACAAATTATTTTAAGGACATTTTCTATTATTTTGTCTAAAATAGACTTAGATTGTCATATACATCAGGAGGAGATTATGGGAAAAGAAAAAAAAAGAGAAAAATCCAAAGACAACTTTTTTATTCCAGAATTAAAAATT